>JANNVY010000379.1:0-3820 GCA_031408375.1 Pseudomonadota bacterium
GTCGGCTTCGCTGTTGGCGGGGACGGCCCCGTCCGCGGAGGCGGCTTCGGAAGTCGCCTCGGGCCCACCGCCGTGGATGCGCGAGCTGGGTTTCTACGGGCTTCTGTTCGGCGTTGGCGCGGGCGTCGTGTTGCTGTTCCGCATGGGCAAGACAAAGCCGTGACGGCCCCGTCCGGACCCTACGGCAGCGCCTCGCCTCGGCCCAGTGGATCGGGCAGTCCGTCGCCTTCCGCCACGAACGCCAGCGCCACGGAGTTGATGCAGTAGCGCTCACCGGACGGCGGCGGGCCGTCGGGGAAGACGTGTCCCTGGTGGCTGCCGCAGCGGGCGCAGACGGTCTCGGTGCGCACCATGCCGTAGCTGGTGTCGCGGATAAGGCGCAGGTGGGAGGCGTCGTAGGGGTCGGAGAAGCTGGGCCAGCCGGTCCCGCTTTCGAACTTGGTCCCGCCGCCGAACAGCGGCAGCCCGCACAGACGGCAGCAGAACACGCCCGGCCGCTTCTCCCCCAGCAGCACGCCGCAGAACGGCGCCTCGGTGCCGTGCTGGAGCAGGACGTTGCGCTCCTCGGGGGTGAGCGCCGCCTCGAGCCGTGCGCGGTCTTCGCCGGAAGGCGGGCTGAGGTCGAAGCCGGCGGGGGACTGGGTCACGGGATTTTCCGTCTGTGCGCGAAGCGCGGTTCGAGTGCGTATTCGTCACCAAGGCCCAAACGGTTACGGCCCGCCATCCCTTTCGGGGGGCGGGCCGTTCACACGTTCGGGAGTTGGCAGGTCAGGCGGCGGGCGCGGCGCCGTTTGCCAGGCCCTGGACGAAGGCGCGCACGGCGTTCTCGTCGGCGGGATCGCCGGTGTAGGGCGCGGTCGGGGTGAAGCCCTGACCCGAGGGACGCGGACGGTCCAGCCAGGCCTTGTTGCCGAAGCTGATCGAGCCTTCGCCCGAGGGCAGAGCGGTGACCGTCTGGCCAACGAAGATCGAGTCGCCCGAGGTCGTCACGCCGGCGTGGACCACGCCAGGCAGGCGGGTGAACAGGTCCATCAGCGAGAGGCACTGGGCGGCGCAGTAGGCATCGGTCAGCACGATTACCTTGCCGCGCAGCGCGGCGGGCGGGGCGGCCGTGGTGGGCGCCTTGCTCTCGTTGCGGTTCAGCAGCGGCTGGCCGGCGGCCAGGGCGGCGTCGAATTCACCCAGCATCCGCTCCCAGATCGGCACCTGGTAGAAGCTGAGCGGATCAGCGCGCATGCGGTTGACGGCGTCGGCATAGACGGCGCGGTTGGCCGGCGAGACGCGGTAGGCGGCGTTTCCGACCTGCGGCTGGTTGCCGAGGATGAAGTCCGGGCCCCACAGACGGTTGGCCAGCTTGTAGCCGTTACGGCTGGTCGGCGCGTCGCTGGCGCCGCGCATGTCGAGCACCACCACCGGAGCGGCCTGGACGGCGGCCAGCTGGCTGTCCAGCTGGGCCAGGAAGGCGTCCCACTCGGCGCCTTCGGTGAAGGTCGGCAGGCGAACCCAGAAGCCGCCGTTCCACGCTTCCATGGTCGGGCCGCCCTGGGGCTTGCCCAGTCCCGCCATGTAGGCGGTGCGCCGCTCGGCCTCGGCCGAGGGCTGGTAGTTCATGGTGAAGGTCTTGTTGGAGGTGCCGACGCGGAAGACGCACTTCTGCGGCAGGGCGGCGGTGAAGGGGTTGCCGCGATCCCAGAACAGGTAGGGCGCGGTGCGGGCCCGGTCGACCGCCTGGGTCATGTCGCCCTCGTAGCGGTCCAGGCGCTCCTTGGCGATCTGGTCGGCGGGCTTGCGGTCACAGGAGACCAGGCGGGCGCCGACCGGCGGCAGCTTGGGGTCGCCGGCGCGGGTCCAGGCGACGGTGTAGCCGCCATTGCTCCAGCGGGTGGAGAAGCCCGGCCAGAAGGCTGCGAAATAGCCGGGGAGCTCGGCATAGCCCGGAATGAATGTGATGTTGGTGTCGCGGAAACCGGTCAGATACGAGCGCATGATGTTCTCGTAGGCCAGTTCCCCCTGCACGCGCGGCAGGCCGGCCAGCGCTTCGTTCAGGCCGGCGTCGAGCCAGGTTCTGAACTGGGCGGAGTCCTTGTCGACATGGGCCGCGGGGTGATTGTCGCGAAGCAGGTCGTGGGCGGCGCGAAGGTCGCGCTCAGCGGCGGCGCGGTAGTCCTGGGCCTGAGCCTGTCCGGCGATAAGGGCGGCGGTCGCTACGGCGGCAACGACGGTGAGCGTCTTTTTCATGACGTTTTCCTCCAACGGACACAGCTAAGCCCGAAAACCCGGTTGGCGTAAACACGCCCGACAGGGTTCGCAAGCCCTTGCACCCGAATTGCAATACCTGTTCACGCACCCTAATCAGCACCCATGAAGAAGGTTCCGATCGGTCCGCGCGATGTTCTCTAAGATACTGATTGCAAACCGCGGCGAGATTGCGGTTCGGATCCAGAAGACCTGCCGCCTCATGGGCATCGCCACGGTGCAGGTTTTCTCCGAGGCTGACGCTGACATGCTGGCCGTCGAAACGGCCGACGAGACGGTGTTCATCGGCCCGTCCCCGGCGTCAGAAAGCTACCTCGTCCAGGACAAGATCATCGACGCCGTGCGCAAGACCGGCGCCGAGGCGGTCCACCCGGGTTTCGGCTTTCTGTCCGAGAACCCGGTGTTCGCGCGCCGGCTGGAGAAGGAAGGCATCACCTTCATCGGCCCCAACCCGGGCGCCATCGAGGGCATGGGCGACAAGATCGCCTCCAAGAAGCTGGCCATCGCGGCGGGCGTTTCCACGGTTCCGGGCTCGCTGGACGTGGTCAAGGACGGCAAGGACGCGGTGCGCATCGCCGGGGAAATCGGCTACCCCGTGATCCTGAAGGCCTCGGCCGGCGGCGGCGGCAAGGGCATCCGCATCGCCTACACCGCCCAGGAAGTCGAGGAGGGCTTCGGCTCGGTCCAGGACGAGGCCCTGGGCGCATTCGGCGACGACCGGATCTTCATCGAGAAGTTCATCGAGAGCCCGCGCCACGTCGAGATCCAGGTGCTGGGCGACAAGCACGGCCACGTCGTCCACCTGTTCGAGCGCGAATGCTCGATCCAGCGCCGCAACCAGAAGGTCATCGAAGAAGCGCCTTCTCCGCTGCTCGATGAAAAAACCCGTGAAGTCATGGGCGCACAGGCCGTGGCCCTCGCCAAGGCCGTTGGTTACGACAGCGCCGGTACCGTGGAGTTCGTGGCCGCACAGGATCGCAGTTTTTATTTTCTGGAAATGAACACCAGGCTCCAGGTTGAACATCCGGTCACCGAACTGATCACCGGCATTGACCTTGTGGAACAGATGATCAGGGTAGCGGCTGGCGAAAAACTGGGCCTCAGGCAAGGCGACGTTAAACTCAACGGCTGGGCGGTTGAATCGCGGGTCTATGCCGAAGATCCGTACCGCAATTTTCTGCCGTCAACGGGCAGGTTGGTGCAGTACCGGCCACCGCAGGAGAGCCAAAAAAACGGCGTCACCATCCGCAACGACACAGGGGTGTCTGAGGGCGGTGAAATTTCCATCTGGTATGACCCGATGATTGCCAAGCTTTGCACGCATGCACCGTCTCGCCTTCAAGCCATCACGGCCATGGGCGAAGCACTTGACCAGTTTGTCGTCGACGGCATCCAGCACAATATTCCGTTTGTTGCGGCCATCATGGAAAGTCGGCGCTGGCAGGCGGGAGAACTTTCCACGGGCTTCATTGCCGAAGAATTTCCGGACGGCTTCAAGGGGGCCGCATTGGACGAGCCCAGCGCTGCGAGGCTCGCCGAGGTGGCGGTGGTTCTCGATCACATT
>JANNVY010000380.1:0-2417 GCA_031408375.1 Pseudomonadota bacterium
CAGGTCGGCGAGCGGCGCACCTTCGGCATCGCCGAGGGGCTGCGTGATTTCAACAATCCGCCCAGCATCGCGCCCCGCCTGGTGCTGGTGCGCGAGGACCCGCTGGTCGGCGTCGGCGCCTGCGTGTGGAGGGAAATCGGCGGGCGTGGCCAGACCGTCGTCACCGGCACCATGCGCACGGGCGCCAGCATGCAGGGCGCGCGCACGGCGATGCAGGCCGAACCGACCTGGGCCGCCGCCATCGCCAAATGCGATCCGGGTTACGCCCGGCATCAGGCGCTCTCCGACATGATCATTCCTGCCGCCGCCCTGAAGGCCGCGTCCCGTGACCACCTGGCCAGGAACGGCGTCCTGGAGGCCTCAATGCGCTCGGCGATGGCCGGCCTGCCCGTAGTGCGCACGGCGCTGGAGCTGCGTACCATCGCGGTGCTGCGCCAGGCCGCCGAGCCGCCGACCGTCGACTGGACGCCCTACCTCGCCAAGCTGCACATGCTGACCGGCGACCCGCGCGCCCGCTACGCCCAGCTCTACTTCCAGGCCGAGGCGATCGAGAATGTGCTGATCTACCAGCAGCTCCGGGCCTGGTGATCCGCCGCGCGTTGCGCCGTATTGACTAATCCCGCCGGCTCCGCAACCAGTCCGTCGGACGTTCCGGGGGGATCGACGTGGGGTTGTTTCACAGACTGACGGCGTGCGGCCTGCTGGCCGGTGCGCTGATCGCGGGGCCGGCAAATGTGGCGGAGGCGCCGCGGCGGCCGCTGGATCCCAACTACCCGGTCCTGGGCGAGTGCGTCTGGCGCGGCATCGGTCCGACGGGGCAGGCGGCGTTCCGCAAGCAGGTCGGCAAGGGCGCCAGCCTCAGCGACGCCACCAAGGCCTTCGAGCAACGACCCGGGTTCGCCGCCCTGCTGACTCACTGCGATCCGCGCAACGCCGATCACCCCTTCACCTCGCGCGCGCTCTACGCCAATCACGCAATGAAGGCGCTGGCGCTGGAGGTGTTGCGGACCCGTGGCTTCTCCGAAGCCCGGCTGCACGAGGCGCTGGAGCGGGCGCCGGTGACTCGCGCCCTCCTGATCGAGCGGGTCGGCCGCATCATCGCCGGCGAGCGGGACAAGGCGCCAGACGTGAACTGGACGCCGCTGCTGCGGCAACTTGGGGTGAGGGCGCCCAACCCGTTGGTTTTCGCCCTGTCGGTCTATTTCGAAGCCGATGTGTTCGAAACGGTCCTGATCTACAGTCCCTCGGAGAACGCGCCGGTGCGCGACGTGGTGTGAGTTTCAGGAGCAGACGATGAAACCGATGTTCGCCCTGGCCGTCTTGGCCGCCTTCGCGCTCGCGGCCTGCACGGTGTCCGCCCCGGTAGCTCCGGCCGCGCCAGCTGCGCCGGATACGCGCGCCGCCCCTGCGGCGCCAGCCGCTCCCGCTAAACCGACGGCGGTGCCGGCCGCCTTCATCGGCGAGTGGAATTCGGATCCGAAAGCCTGCAGCACGGGTCAGAATGAGTCCCGGCTGCGGATCGGCGCCGACCGCATCGATTTCTATGAGAGTGGCGGACCGATCACCGCCGTTACTCTCAAGTCCCCCACGGAGGTGGCCATCACGGCGACCTTGAGCGGCGAGGGCGAGACCTGGACCGACGTCACCAGCTTCCGCCTCTCCGCCGACGGCAAGACCCTGACTGACGCCAGCGTGCCGGGCGAGGAAAGTCCGACGTCGAGGACGCGGTGTCCTTAGGCCTGCGCTCACCGCCGTCATCCCGGACATGCCCTTCAGGCGATTCCGGGATGACGGCCGGGAGGGGTAATAGGGCGTAGGTCGGGGTTGGGCTGGAACAGCGGATGCCCAGGCCGTAAGAACGGCCCCATGACCACGCCCGCCCCGAAAGCCCCCAAGGATACCCCCGGCGTCATCGCGCCGCCGCCGTTCATCTTCCTGGTGTTCCTGATCGCGGGCTGGGGGCTGGACCAGGCGGTGGCGACGCCGGCCTTCCCGATCGAAGACATGGCGCGCAAGATCGCGGCGCTGGCGCTGATCATCGGCGGGCTGGTGCTGGAGTTTTGGGCCAGCGGATTCTTCCAGAAGGCGGGCACCAACGTCGTGCCCTACCGGCCCGCGACCGCCCTGGTGACCGACGGGCCGTACCGGTTCAGCCGCAACCCGATGTATGTCGGCTTCGCCATCACCTACCTGGGCCTGGCGCTGGGGCTGCAGTCGCCGATCGCGGTGGCGCTGCTGCTGCCCTGCCTGTTCGTCATGAGCTGGGGGGTGATCGCCCGCGAGGAGCGCTACCTCGAGGCCAAGTTCGGCCGCGCCTACACCGACTACAAGTCGAAAGTGCGCCGGTGGCTGTAAGCGATCAGGACCTGACCGACCTGGCGGCTGACGAGCTGGCCCAGGCGATCGCGATCCACTGG
>JANNVY010000381.1:0-7643 GCA_031408375.1 Pseudomonadota bacterium
AACTACAACACCATGGGCGTGGCCAAGGCTGCACTGGAGGCGGCGACCCGCTACGCGGCGCGCGACCTTGGGCCGAAGAACATCCGCGTCAACGCCATCTCGGCCGGCGCCATGCGAACCCTGTCCCTGGCGGGCATTTCCGGCGGCCGCGGCATGATCGCCCAGGGCCGCAGCTTCAGCGCGCTGAAGGAAGACACCTCCATGGAGGGCGTGGCCGGTTGTGCGCTGTGGCTCTTGTCGGACCTTGGCCGCTCGACCACCGGCGAGGTCGTCCACGTCGACGCCGGATTCCACATGATGGGTATGCCGGACGGCGAGGGCGCCGAGGGCTAGCAGCGGCCATCTAACCCCGTTTTCCGCCGCCCGACGATCATTGCACCGGCGCGGCTATCAGGTTCTGCCTCCGGCATTCCCTGTTAGGGTGTCGCCCCTCTTGGGGAGTGGGACGCGCGTGCTGACACGCAGGCAGATGGCCCTGGGCCTGGGACTCGGCGGCTTCGGCCTGCCGCCGGTTTCGGCGTTCGCCCAGTCCTCGCCCCTGCCGCCGCCCACGACCGGCACGCGGATCGTCGATCCCGACGACGCCGAGTTCAACGCATCCTTCGATCCCAAGCTGCGCATGGTCGCCGGCGTGGCCATCGACGAGACCGGCCCGCACCAGTTCATCGTCGACACCGGCGCCAACCGCTCGGTGATCTCTGTCGAGCTGGCCCGCGAGCTTGAGCTTGAGGCCGCCGAGACCGTCACCCTGCACGGCATCGCCGGGTCCGAACAGGTGACTACGGCCATCGTGCCGCGCTTCGACGTGGCCGGGATTGTCACCCACGACCTCCACATGCCCATGCTGCCCCAGCGCCGTCTTGGCGCCGACGGCTTGCTGGGTCTGGACGCCCTGGCCGGTCGCGCGGTCGAACTGGATTTCCGCCGCCGCCGCGTGCGGCTGATGAAGTCGCGGATTCGCACCGTTGGCTCGTCCCGTCTGACGCCCGACACGCGACAGCCGGGCGCGATCGTCAAGGCGCGTTACCGTTTCGGCCAGCTAACCATCGTGCTGGCGCGCGCCGGCATCTCGCCGGTCACCGCCTTCATCGATTCCGGCTCGCAGGTGACAGTTGGCAACTCGGCGCTGCAGCGGGCGGTGAACACCCGCAAGCTGGCGGTGGCGGGCGCCGGGCGCATCGTGCCGATCTATTCGGTGACCAGCCAGGTGGCGTACGGCCAGTACGAGGTGCTGCGCGAGCTCAGCTTCGGCGGCGACGCCAAGCTCAGGAACCTGCCGGTGGTCTTCTCCGACCTTCACACCTTCGACCTGTGGGGCTTGAGCGACACGCCCGCCCTGCTGATCGGCGCCGACACCCTCTCGGCCTTCAGCCAGGTGACGCTGGATTTCGGTCGCCACGAGGTGGTGTTCAACGCCTGAGACTTCCCTTCCTGAAGGAAAGGGAGAGGGTCAGCCCTTCAGCCCCGTCAGGAAGTCCGCGAACCGCCGCTGCGCCTCCGCGGTCAGAGCCGCGTCATAGCGCATGGGGAACTGGGCGGTGGGTTCGTCGAAGGCGTGGCTGCCGTCGGCGGTCCAGACGTCGACATGGGCGCCCGAGGCGCGGGCTCGCTCGTAGAGGCGTCCGGCCTGGCTGGTGGCGGTGACGTGGTCGCCCTTGGCGATGATGGCCAGGGACTTCGGCGTGCGCACCCAGTCGCGGGTGCGGGTAAGGGCCGGGAAGCCGCCATAGGGATAGGCCAGGAAAAGACCCTTCAAGCTATCCAGCGGCGCGGGCGAAGGGTCGGACAGGTCGGCCTCGCCGGCCTTGGTCAGCGGCATGGTCATCAGGTCCATGATCGCCCAGGAGCCGTGGCTCCAACCCGCCAGAGCGATGCTGGCGGCGTCGACGTCGGGCCGCTGCTGAATCCCCCAGGTGGCCGCCAGCACGTCGCCGGCTCGCTGGGATCCCTGCAGCAGCATGCCGGTGCAGACGAAGGACAGCGCGAACTCACGGGTCCAGCCGCGCGGCGCGAAGCTGTCGACCACGAAGGCCCGCCAGCCGGCCTTGACCGCCGCGTCGGCGTAGAGCGGCAGGTGGGGCCGCAAGCCGCCGCAACCGTGGAACAGCAGCACCGCAGGGCGCTTTACCCCGTCGTCGGGCCCGAAGGCCTGGACCGAGGGCGCGAGCAGGGCCCACCGTTGCGCGATGCTGTCCATGAAGTCTCCAGGCGAACCGACCCGCCTTGGGTAGCCGACCCGCACGCCGCCGTCACCCATCCGAACGTCGCGGACCTGTTCGCCCTCACGGAGGCCTGCTTTACGCCTGCTGCTGACCGTCAGACGGCCTGTTCCAAAGCCTGCTCGACGCCTGTTCCGCGTCCGCAAAGCCTTGTTTTGCAACGACCAGAGTTGTCGCAAGACGACAAAATCGGTCGCGTTTCACGTGAAACCTAGTGGCGGAACACCCGCACGCCCGTGAACGCCATGGCCAGGCCGGCTTCGTCGGCCGCGGCGATCACCTCGGCATCGCGCATCGATCCGCCCGGCTGGATCACCGCCGTGGCGCCGGCCGCCGCTGCCTCCAGCAGGCCGTCGGGGAAGGGGAAGAAAGCTTCCGAGGCACAGGCCGAGCCCTTGGCCAGAGAGTCCTTCAGGCCCAGGGCATCGGCGGCTTCGCGGGCGCGAAGGGCGGCGATGCGGGCGGAATCGCGCCGGTTCATCTGGCCCGCCCCGATGCCCGCCGTTCGGCCGTCTTTGGCGTAGACGATGGCGTTGGATTTCACGTGCTTGGCGATGGTGAAGGCGAACAGCATGTCGGCGACTTCGGCATCGGTGGGCTGGCGCTTCGTCACCACCTTCAGGTCGGCGGCAGTGATGTGGCTGGCGTCGCGTCCCTGGACCAGGAAGCCGCCCGCGACCGAGCGGAACACCTCGCCGGCCGCGCGCGGATCGGGCAGGCCGCCGGTGACCAGCAGGCGCAGGTTCTTCTTGCCGGCGAAGACCGCCATCGCGTCCTCGTCGGCCTCGGGCGCGATCACCACCTCGGTGAAGATCTCGACCATCTTCAGCGCCGCGGCCCTGTCCAGTCGGCGGTTGACTGCCACGATGCCGCCGAAGGCCGAGACCGGGTCGCATTCCAGCGCTCGACGATAGGCGTCCTCCAGCGACTTGCCGACCGCCACGCCACAGGGGTTGGCGTGCTTGACGATGACGCATGCGGCGCCTGCCCTGGGATCGAACTCGGCGACCAGCTCGAAGGCCGCGTCGGTGTCGGCGACGTTGTTGTAGCTGAGCTCCTTGCCCTGCAGCTGGCGCACGGTGGTGACGCCCGGCCGGTGCTCGCCGGTGCGGTAGAAGGCGGCCGCCTGGTGGGGGTTTTCGCCGTAGCGCATGGTCTGGACTCGCTCGCCGGCGATGGCGCGGCGCTGGGGCCAGGCGTCGCCGACCTGACCCGCGAACCAGGTCGAGACGGCGGTGTCATAGGACGCGGTGCGGGCGAAGGCGCGGGCGGCGAGACGGCGGCGCAGTGCCAGGCTGGTGAAGCCCTCGCCCTCCAGGTCGGCGATGGCCTCGGTGACGCTCTCGCGGTCGACGCAGACCACGACGTAGCCGTGGTTCTTGGCGGCCGAACGGATCATGGCCGGGCCGCCGATGTCGATGTTCTCGACGCAGGCTTCGAAGGACCCGCCCGAGGCGACGGTCTGTTCGAACGGGTAGAGGTCGATCCACAACAGATCGATGCCCTCGATGCCGTGTTCGGCCATGGCCGCGGCATGTTCGGGCGCGTCGCGGACCCCCAGCAGGGCGCCGTGAACCTTGGGGTGCAGGGTCTTGACCCGGCCGTCCATCATCTCGGGGAAGCCGGTGAATTCGCTGACGTCCTTCACCGGCAGGCCGGCGGCGGCGATCGCCGCGCGGGTGCCGCCGGTGGAGATCAGCTCGACCCCCAGGTCGTGCAACGCCTGAGCGACCTCGGTCAGCCCCGCCTTGTCGGAGATGGAGATCAGCGCACGGCGCGGCTTGATGCGGTCGGGCTGCGACGGAAAGTCGGGGGCGGCGGGCATGGCGAATCCGGGCGGCTGGGGAGAGCGCGCGCCGGTTAACACTTAAGGGATTGAGACGCTAGCCGCCTTCGCCCGGCGCGCCCGCCGGGGCCAGTTTCCAGCGCACCCGGGTGGGCGCGTCGGTGCGCGCGACGCCACGCAGGACGATCTGGGCGGTCTTGCGCGACAGTCCGTTGTCGAAACAGACCGACGGCTCGATGGCGACTTCCGCGGCGTCGGAGCGGAACCACCAGCCGCGGCCGGACGGGCCGCGCAGCAGAACACTCTTGCGGTCCCGCGCCTGGCTGACCTGGACGCCGGGGTGCAGGTGGAAGCGGGCGGCATAGGGCACCGCCAGCACCCGCGGATGGGCGCTGGGCGCGGGCGCCAGCTGGTCTTCGGCGCGCAGTTCGTCGGCGCGGATATCGACGAACAGGCGCCGCTCATGGGTCAGGCCGAAACGGGGGACCCAACCATCGTGGGCCAGCTCGACCCACTGGGCGTCGTCGGCGTCGTGGCGGCGGCTCTCGACCCGGAACACGGGGCCCTCGAGTCGCGGCCCCAGGATGCGGGCCAGCTGGCCCTGCAGCGGCTCCAGCACCGAACACTCGCCGAGCGTCAATGTTGACCCTGCCGCCGTCAACCGGAAGCCCTGGCGCTCGGGCTCGCGCTCGCTCCAGCCGGCGTTGGTGATCAGCCGGTCCTTGCCGCAGACGATCTCGACCGCCAGCGGCTGGGCGCAGGCGGTGATGGCATAGGGCCCCCGTGCGGGCGGGCCGCCGTCGGCGATGACCTGCAGGAGCTGGCCTTGCAAGCGCTGATAGCGGCCATCGGGCAGGGCGGTCGGGATGACGCCGTCGGCATCATCATGGGCGCGGGCTGCGGCAGCGCGCACCACGCTGGACGGCTCGCCGCCCTGGAAACAGGCCAGCCGGCCGTCGCCGAGGGTCAGCAAACGCATGGCCTGGGTCAGGCGGTCGATCGCCCGCGTCACCTCGACCGGCGCGGCCTCGCCCCGCTGCATCAGGGCGTCGTCGAGGGTCAGCAGGTCGAACAGCAGTTCCATGGACGCCTCGGGATTGCGCGAGGCGTGGCTGCCGTCCGGGCTGACAGTGCGCTCGATCGCGCGGCGCAGGCGCGGCATGGCCCGCGCCATCAGCTTGTCGCCGGCCTTGGCGTTGAGCGCGGCCCCGGCGATGGTGGCGGCCGTGTTGTGCTCGGCCGCCCAGGCGGAATCGTCGGGCAATCGCAGCAGATGCCTGGCCTGGCGGGCTAGCAGGTCTGCCAACTGGGCGGCTTCTTCCGGGGTGGCCAGGGCGGCCAGGCGGCGCCCGGCGCAGGCCAGGTTGTAGACCCGCCGCGCCATCACCTCGCGACCCCAGGCGAAGGGCGACCAGCGGCCGAACACCTCGCGCCACGCCAAGGTGAGGCGCAGCGCCTCGCGCACGCCAGGCTCGCCCGTGGCCATCAGGTGCGGCAGCCAGGAGAAGCGATGAAGCTCGACGGCGAAGGCGCGGTTGGGGCTGGGCCGACCCCAGGGATCGGCCGGCCTGGGTGCGTCCATCATGGCGCCGGCGAAGACGAAGCGACCGCCGATCGCGGCGCGGCCGATGCCCGGATCCAGCGGCCGGAAATCCCGCGCCCCGGCGGCGAAACCCTCGGTCTTTGGCCACGACAGGGTCAGGCCGTAACCCGGCGCCCCAAAGCCCTCTATCATCCCCTGGCGAGCGGCCAGGCGCCCCAGCGCCTGCAGCCACAAAAGCCGCGGCCAGCGAATGGGTTTGGGACCCAGAAGGGGCGACGGCGCTTCAGTCACGGCCGGGGTCAGGCGCCCTTCAGGGCGCGGATATTGGCGGCGTAGGCGGATGCCCCGCCCTTGAAGACGGCGGTGCCGGCGACCAGAGCGGTGGCACCGGCCGCGACGCAGGACGCGGCGTTGGCGGCGTTCACACCACCGTCGATCTGCAGCACGGCGGGCGAACCGATGCGATCGAGCAAGGCGCGCGCGGCCTCGGTCTTGCGCAGGGTCGGCTCGATGAAGCTCTGGCCGCCGAAGCCAGGATTGACCGACATCAGCAGCAAGAGGTCGATATCCTCGATCACCCAGTCCAGGACTGACAGCGGCGTGCCGGGGTTCAGTACAACGCCCGCCCTGGCGCCCAGCTGGCGGATCCGGCGCAGCGTCCGGTGCAGGTGCGGCCCACTCTCGGGGTGGACGGTCAGGTAGTCGGCGCCGGCCTCGCGGAAGGGCTCCAGCCACGGATCGACCGGGGCGACCATCAGGTGGACGTCGAAGGGGATCGTCGCATGCGGGCGCAACGCCTTCACCACATCGGGGCCGATGGTCAGGTTTGGCACGAAGTGGCCGTCCATGACGTCGACGTGAATCCAGTCGGCGCCGGCGGCCTCGACAGCGGAAATCTCCTCGCCCAGTCGGGCGAAGTCGCTGGCCAGGATCGACGGGCAGATCAGAGGCGCGGTCGGCATGCCTTCCGCTTACGGTGCGGGGCGCGCACGAGCAAGCCTCACTGCTATTTCCGCACGAACCGCGCGGCGAAGAAGCCGTCCAGGCCGCCCTTGTCGGCCAGCTGGCTGGGCAGGATCCGTAGCCAGCCTTCGGGCGTCAGCGACCCGTCCGGCGCGCCCGCTTCGCCGACCTCGACCGCAACGGTGGTGAAGTCGGGATGGCGCTTCAGGAACGCGATCGCCTGGGTCTCGCCCTCTTCGCGTTCCAGCGAGCAGACGCAATAGACCAGCCGCCCGCCCGGCTTCACCCGCGCGGCCGCGGCGTCCAGCAGGCGGTGTTGCACATCGGCCAGCTTGCCGATGTCGCCCGGCCGCGTGGCCCAAAGCACATCCGGGTTGCGGCGGAAGGTGCCGGTCGAGGTGCAGGGCGCGTCCAGCAGGACGGCGTCGAAGGTGCGGGGATCGTTCCAGGCCTCTGCGTCGGCGGCGATGACTTCGGCGGTGAGGTGCGTGCGGGCGAGGTTTTCGGTGACGCGCTTCAAGCGGCTGGCGGAGCGGTCGATAGCCACGACGTTGGCGCCGGCGACGGCCAGCTGCAGGGTCTTGCCGCCGGGCGCCGCGCACATGTCCAGCGCGGTCTCGCCGGACGTGGCGTTGAGCAGCCGGGCGGGGACGGCGGCAGCGGCGTCCTGAACCCACCAGGTCCCATCCTCGAAGCCGGCCCAGCCCGCCAGGTCGCCCTTTCGGCGCGTGCGCAGGGAGGGGCCGGGCAGGACCTCGGCCTCCAGCGCGGCGGCGAGCGCCTCGGCCTGGGCGGGATCGCGCGGGGTCAGGTCGGTGGGCGGCTCGTCGGGAACCACGGCGGCGACGGCGCGGGCCAGGGCTTCGCCGTAGTTGGCCTTCCAGCGCTGGAACAGCCAGTCGGGGACATTGGCTTCGGGCGGCGTTCCCTTGATCGGCTCGCGGATCAGGCCGCGCAGGACGGCGTTGATCAGGCCCTTGAAGGGGCGGGTGCCGTTGTCGCGCTCCGCCAGCTTTATCGTGGTGGCTACGGCGGCAAAGTCAGGGACGGCCAAAGCGTACATCTGGGCTAGTCCGAGGCGCAGCAGATCGACCACCGCGGGTTGGGGGCGCTTCTCCAGCCGCGCATCCAG
>JANNVY010000382.1:0-5557 GCA_031408375.1 Pseudomonadota bacterium
GGGCGTGGTCGGCAAGTTCGTCGAGTTCTTCGGCCCGGGCGTGCAGTCCCTGACCATCGAGGACCAGGCCACCATCGCCAACATGGCGCCTGAGTACGGCGCCACCTGCGGCTTCTTCCCCGTCTCGCAAGCCACCCTCGACTACCTCACGGCTACCGGCCGGGCCAAGGAGCGCGTGGCGCTGGTCGAGGCCTACGCCAAGGCGCAAGGCCTTTGGAGCGACGCCAAATCCGAGGCCCCTGATTTCTCGGCCACCCTGGATCTTGATCTCGGCGAGGTCGTGCCCTCGATCGCCGGCCCGCGCCGTCCCCAGGATCGGGTGCTGCTGACCGAAGCCGCCACCGCCTTCGAGACCGCGCTGGGCGAGACCTTCGGAAAGACCGAGGACACGCACGCGCGCACCAAGGTGAAAGGCGAGAGCTTCGACGTCGGCCACGGCGACGTGGTCATCGCGGCCATCACTTCCTGCACCAATACGTCGAACCCCTCGGTCCTGATCGCCGCCGGCCTGGTGGCCAAGAAGGCCAAGGCCAAGGGCCTGTCGGTCAAGCCGTGGGTGAAGACCTCGCTGGCGCCGGGCTCGCAGGTGGTCACCGACTATCTCGAGAAGGCGGGCCTGCAGAAGGATCTCGACGCACTGGGCTTCAACCTGGTCGGCTACGGCTGCACCACCTGCATCGGCAACTCCGGCCCGCTGCCGGAGGCCATCTCGGCGGCCATTACCGAGGGCGACCTGGTTGCCACCAGCGTGCTCTCGGGGAACCGCAATTTCGAAGGCCGGGTGAACCCCGATGTGCGCGCCAACTACCTGGCTTCGCCGCCGCTGGTGGTCGCCTATGCGCTGGCAGGCACCATGCGCCTGGACATCGCCAAGGACCCGCTGGGGACCGACGCCAAGGGCAAGCCGGTCTATCTCAAGGACATCTGGCCCACCTCGGCCGAGATCGCCGCCATCCAGCGCAAGACCGTCACCAACGCGCTGTTCGCCAAGCGCTACAAGGACGTCTTCAAGGGCGACAAGAACTGGCAGGGCATCAAGATCTCCGGCGGCCAGACCTACGCCTGGGAAGGCAAATCCACCTACGTGCAGAACCCGCCCTATTTCGAGGGCATGACCATGGAGCCGGCCAAGGTCACCGACATCATCGAAGCCCGGGTGCTGGGCGTGTTCGGCGATTCCATCACCACCGACCACATCTCGCCGGCCGGTTCGATCAAGAGGACCTCGCCCGCGGGCGAATACCTGGTCGAGCACGGCGTCGATCCGCTAGACTTCAACTCCTACGGCGCGCGTCGCGGCAACCACGAAGTGATGATGCGCGGCACCTTCGCCAACATCCGTATCCGCAACAAGATCACGCCGGACATCGAAGGCGGCGTGACCCGCCACTTCCCGTCGGGCGACACCATGTCGATCTATGACGCGGCCATGCGCTACCAGTCCGAGGGTCGCCACCTGGTGGTGTTCGCCGGCAAGGAATACGGAACGGGGTCCTCGCGCGACTGGGCGGCGAAGGGCACGAAGCTCTTGGGCGTCCGCGCCGTCATCGCCGAGAGCTACGAGCGCATCCACCGCTCCAACCTGGTAGGGATGGGCGTCGTGCCGCTGCAGTTCAAGGTCGAGGGCTGGGCCAAGCTGGGCCTGACCGGCGAAGAGATCGTCACCATTCGCGGCCTCGAGAGCGTCAAGCCGCGCCAGGAGCTGATGGTCGAGATGTTCCGTCCGTCGGACGGCCGTATGGCCCGCTTCCCGGTGCGTTGCCGCATCGATACCCCGACCGAGCTTGAGTACTTCAAGGCCGGCGGGGTCATGCCCTTCGTGTTGCGCAATCTCGCCCGCGGGGCGTGAGGACTTGATCGCGGACCCGGCGGCGGCTTTGTCGCCCCGGGGCCGCGAATTCGCCTGTCGCGATACTCACGCATTGGTGACAGGCGCGCGCGGAAGGGATCGGCTTTAAGGTGAACGCCATGAGGCGGATCGCGCAGATTTTGCTGATGCTTGTGCTCGCCGCGCCCCTGGGTGCGCCGGCGGCGGTCGCGCGCCCGTCCGCCGCGCCGGTGGTTGTCGAGCTGTTCACCGCCCAGGGCTGTTCGGACTGCCCCGCCGCCAACGCCCTGCTCATGCGGCTGGCCGACCAGCCCAATGTCATCGCGCTAACCTACGCCGTCGACTACTGGGACTACCTGGGCTGGAAGGACACCTTCGCCCGGCCCGAGTTCGCCGCCCGCCAGCGCGCCTATCGCCGCTCGATGAACCTGCGCGACGTCTACACCCCCCAGATCGTGGTCGACGGCAAACGCCAGCTGACCGCCGTGGAGCCCGACGAGGTCGAGGCCGCTGTCCGCGAGGAGGGCCGCCGCCTCACCTACCAGCCCGACATGCAGTTCATGGGCGCCGACCGGGTCGCCATCGGCTCGGGCCGCCCGCCTCGCGGCGGCGCCACCGTCTGGCTGGTGCGCTACGACAGCCACGTTCAGGAGGTCGAGGTTCGCCGCGGTGAGAACCGGGGTCAGACTGTGCGTCACGGCAATGTCGTGCGTGAACTGGTGCGCCTGGGCGCGTGGCGCGGCCGCCCCGCCATGTTCCGCCTGCCGCGCGCCTCGGCCGGCGATCTGAAGACCGTGGTCCTGGTCCAGGCTGACCGCACCGGTGCCTTGATTGCCGCCGGACGGCGCTAGGGCCTCAGCCGAAACTGGCCCGCAGCTCCTTGAGCAACATCAGGGACGCGCAGACCTCGTCGAACATCAGCTTCGCCCGGTCCTTGCCCTCGGTCGCCTTGAACATGTCGCCGGGCTCGAATCGGTCGGGGCCGGTGACGGCGATCAGGGCCTGGCCGCCGCCGCAGAAGACGAACAGCTTGCCCTTGCCGCGCAGCTCCAGCAGCCGGTTCTGCAGGGTCGGCGAAGCCAGCAGGCCCTGGGTTCCCGAGGGGTTGTCGCCGTAGACCTCGAAGAACTTCTCGAACTGCGGATTGGTCTCGAACTTCACCCGGACCATGTCCTTGCCGGGCTTGAAGAAGTTGAACATGCCGCGGTCGGGAACGACGACGGTGGTTCCCGGCCCCCTGGCGGTCTCGAAGCCGTACATCTGGCCGCTGAACACCACCGTGCGGTTCTTGCCGGAACCCTGCACCAGCTGGGCCTCGAATATGGCGAAGGACTTGCCCTGGGCGTCGCGGCCCTCGAACAGGTCGGTGAAGGTGGTCTCTGAAAGGGCGCCGAAGAGCGCCTTGCGAGCGCCCTCGTAGTAGGGCGGCTGGAAGCCGGAGTCGGCGTAGGTCATCTCGCCGCGCGCCGCCAGCGCCTGCAGCATGGGCAGCTTCAGTCCCTTGCGCGCGGCTTCCACCGGCCGCATCGCGATCATGTAGGTCCCGGCCAGGCCGGCGATGAGCAGCAGGATGACCACGAACAGCGGCATTTGAAACACCGCCGCGACCACGGTGATGACCAGGGTTCCGATGCCGCCGCCGGCCGCGACGGTCCAGAACTGTTTCATGGCCGCGGCGCGAACCGTCTCGATCGATTCGATCTGGGTCTTCACCGGATCGCCTGAGCAGATATCTTCGAAGTGGTCGGCGGTGAATTCGGTCATTGGCGATCCCCCATGCAGCCTGCCGGGCATGGAGCCGGGCGGCGGGAGGGATGCTAGTCAGCGTCGGGAAAAACGCAAAACGCCCAAAACGCAAAACGCCCGCGTGACCGGAGGGGGGAGGGGGTCACGCGGGCGTCTTCGCTAGGAGGGTCGTCGACCGACCGGAGCCCTAGCCAAATCCAGGGGGGCTGGGGGGGCTGTTCAGGATCCGGGACTTCGCTGTGACCCCGACCGGTCGACAACCGAACATTCGTTTCCCAAACAGGCGGGCGAGGGACCGAATTGGGACCATTTCGTGTTCCTTGTCGTCCGGCGACCAATGTTTCGCCGGACGTGCCGCGCGGGCAACAGCGCTCGGCGGCGCTGCAACCGAATTCATGAGTGGACGGAGGACTCCCCCGCGGCGCGCGGAGCCTTCCACCGGCCGCCGAAACTGCGTTAGGTTCGCTGCTGATGAGTCTCGACTCCTGGACCCCCTCCGCTCCGCCGGGCGCCGTCTATTTCGACCGGCGGGAGCTTGAACGAATCCTTCGCCTCTATGGCCGCATGGTCGCCGCCGGCGAGTGGCGCGACTACGGCATCGATGTCGCGGCCGGGGCGGTCAGCTTCGCCATCTTCCGCCACGCCTCGGAATCCCCGCTCTACCGCATCGAGAAGCGGCCGACCCTGGCGCGCAAACAGGGCGCCTGGGCGGTGATCGGCTCGGGCGGCCACGTGCTCAAGCGCGCCCAGGACCTGGAGCTGATCCTCAAGTTCTTCGACCGCAAGCGGCTCTCGGTGGTCTGAGCGTCAACGAAAAACGCCCCGATGTCTCCACCGGGGCGCTTCGATTTCAGGCTGAGGATCCGATCAGCGGCGAACGCCGAGGAAGGCCAGCAGGAACTGGAACAGGTTCACGAAATTGATGAACAGGCTGAGCGCGCCATAGCTGGTGGCCACGCCCTCCATCTCCTTGTCCCCGCCCAGGGCGTAGTAGGTCATCTTCAGGCGCTGGGTGTCGTAGGCGATCAGGCCCGCGAAGATCAGCGCGCCCGCCGCGCTGATGATGATGTTGAACATCGGGTTCTGCAGGAAGATGTTCACCACCGAAGCCACGATCAGGCCGATCAGGGCCATGATCAGGAACGAGCCCATGCCGGTCAGGTTCTTCTTGGTGGTGTAGCCGAAGAGGCTCAAGCCCCCGAAGGCGGCGGCGGTGACGCCCAGGGTCAGGACCGCCGAGGCGCCGGTATAGACGATCAGCCACACGCCCAGGGACGCCCCCATGGTGGCGACCACCAGCCAGTAGAGGAGGCTGGCCGTGCCGGCCGTGGGGTTCTTCATGAAGAACATCGACCCCAGGATCAGCACCAGGGGCGCGAAGTTCACCGCGTAACCCAGCAAGGTGAAGCCGGCGAAGCGGCCATCGGCGGTTGTCAGGTACATCAGGTCGCGGACCTGAGGCACGGCGCTGGTCACGAAGGCCAGGGCGGTGGCGATCAGCAGGCCGATAAACAGCTTGTTGTAGACGCCCAGCATGAAGCTGCGCAGTCCCTGATCAACGGCCATGGTTTCGGGGGCGGGAATGGCTCCCGGATAGCGGTTGTTGAAATCGCTCATGGCGACAACGTCTCCCAAGCAGCCCGCGGCGCGGGCCCATGACGCCATATTTGGCGATGACCGGGCGTTTGCGCAAGCATCACAAGGGTTCTCGCCGCAGGCGGCGCACATTAGGCTCGCAGCCATGATCCGCCTGTTCGCCGCCGTCGAGATTCCACCCGAGATCGCCCAAGGCCTGGCGCGCCGCCAGCAGGGTCTGCCCGGCGCGCGCTGGCGCCCGCCCGAGGCGCTGCACATCACGCTGCGCTTCTACGGCGAGATGCGAGAGCAGACCGCCGCCGAACTGGATGAGGCCCTGGCCGAGATCCGCGTCGACCCGTTTGACCTGACCTTGGCGGGGGCCGGGTGCTTCGGGGAAGCCGAGGA
>JANNVY010000383.1:0-1787 GCA_031408375.1 Pseudomonadota bacterium
TTCGCCGCGATCCACCTCCCCCATCGGGGGAGGATTTGCGTGCGCGAATCACACCCCATGACCGGAACGCCAAGCCGTGCTAGGGTCGTTCCTTACGGGTTAGTCCCACCAGGAGTATTCAACTGAGCCCCTCTTCCGCGCACGACGCGCATCCGGATGCGGTTTCCAATACGGCAAACGAGCAGGAACCCATCCAACCCCTCCGAGACGAAGACGCGAGTCTCGAGGACCTGATCCTGCGCCGGCTTGACGACGACAAGGCGCAGGACGTCGTTCTCATTGATCTTAAAGGCAAAAGCTCGGTCGCCGACTCCATGGTCGTGGCGTCGGGCCGGTCGCACCGTCATGTCGGCGCCATCGCCGACCACCTGCTGCGCGCGCTGAAGGAAGCCGGTTACGGCAAGGCCCGGGTCGAGGGACTGCCGCACTGTGACTGGGTGCTGATTGACGCCGGGGACGTGGTCGTCCACCTGTTCCGGCCCGAGGTGCGGACCTTCTACAACATCGAGAAGATCTGGGCGGTCGACGCCCCGCACCGCATCGACTCTGTCCCTGCCGCCGGCGCCTTCACGGCCTGAAGCGGTAGCAGCCTTTGAAAATTGACCTGATCGCCGTCGGCCGCCTGGGCCGCACGGCCGAGAACAGCCTGTGCGGCGACTACCTGTCGCGGGCGTCCTCGGCGGGCAAGCCGCTGGGCCTCGGCCCGGCAGGCCTTGTCGAGGTCCAGGCCAGGGGCGGCTCGGACATGGTACGCGAGGCCGAGGTCATCCTGTCCAACGTGCCAACGGCTGCGATCCTGGTCGCCTGCGACGAACGGGGCGAGGCCATGAGTTCGCGCGCCTTCGCCGGAAAGATCGAGAAATGGCGCGACGGCGGCGCACCGCGCCTGTGCCTGGTGATCGGCGGCGCCGACGGCCTGGACCAGAGCGTGCGCGACCGAGCTGCGGCCATCATCGGCTTCGGCGCCTGGACCTGGCCCCATGCGCTCGCCCGGGTCATGGCGGCAGAGCAGATCTACCGCGCCGTGACCATCCTGGGCGGATCTCCCTACCACCGGGACTAAGCACGGATGGGGACAGACACCCCCTGCGGATTGCCCATTTTGCCACCGCTCTCGCGGGGGGCTGTGCGTCCCCGGACCTGGCATTGCAATTGTCGTCGCGTCTGGACGTGCGCCTGTCCCTCCAGGATCCAGAATGGCGGCAGCCCGTCCAGGAAACGATTCGCCGATAACGCCCCGCCGAACATCCCCCCCGAACGTCCCCCGAACAGCAGCCGCATTGGCGGCTTCAGACCCCAGTTAAGACGACCAGAGCGCCCGTGCCCTCCCGATCAGGGCACTCGATGGCCGATGCCCGCCCAACCATGGTCACCCATCGATTCAGGAGGGGAACGCCGACCCGACTTTGGTGCTAGTCGCGGCCTTGCGGTTCGACCCAGTCCATCTCGTTGTCCTTGCCCGCGCGCCAGTGGGGCGGCGTTCCGACCTTGGGGCTGTGGCGCAGGGCCTTGCCGTTGCGGACCAGCACCAGCTCCTCGCGCTTGCGGCCTTCATCGACATAGGCGTCCATGACGGCGACGGACGGGCCCGCGTGGCGGCGCGAGCGGGTGTTGGTGGTGCGTTTGGGGCGGGACATTCAGATTTCCTGATTGGAGGAAGGAGGGGTTCTAGCTGGCGTATTCGCATGCCGGAACGTCGAGCTTAGATTGCAGAGCGGCCGCAGTCTCAACCGCGTCTTCCGCTGTATCCGTTCGTGACGAGAGCGTCTCCTAAGATCGGTTCTAGG
>JANNVY010000384.1:0-7737 GCA_031408375.1 Pseudomonadota bacterium
CGGTGCTGAACAGCTACCACTGCTCAAGGCTCAACACGAACACGGGGCGCCTCACCCCGGCGATGTTCGAGGCAGTGTTCCAGCGGGCTCGGATGTTGTTGGGGTAGCCAACAGATTCTTGCCACGAAAAGCACGAAAGGCACGAACGCGCTGGGGGGCCTGTTGGCAAGTTCAGGACACGCCAGAGGCGTGTCGGGGAATCTACGAGGCGCTTCGCCCGACCGAGGGCGTTCGTGTCGTTCGTGATTTTCGTGGCTATGCTTCTCAGCCCTTGTCTCGCATCAGCCGGGCCCTATCCCGTTGCCAGTCGCGCTCGGCGGTGGCTTCGCGTTTGTCGTGTTCCTTCTTGCCCTTGGCCAGCGCGAGCTCCAGCTTCGCCAGGCCCTTGTCATTCCAGTAGAGCTTCATTGGAATGATGGTGCGGCCTTCGCGCTGGACGGCGGCGATCAGCTTGTCGAGCTGCTTGCGGTGCAAGAGCAGCTTCCGCGGCCTGCGAGGCTCGTGGTTGAAGCGGTTGGAATGGCTGTAGGGCGGGATGTCGGCGTTGATCAGCTCGATATGCCGGCCGTTCACCGCGGCGTAGCTCTCGGCGATGTTGGCCCGGCCCACGCGCAGGGATTTGACCTCCGTGCCGGTCAGCATGATGCCGGCCTCGAAGCTTTCCTCGAGGAAATAGTCGAACCGCGCGCGCCGGTTCTCGGCGATCGGCTTTCTCTTGGGATCGGCGGCCATCTAGGCCAGTCCGGCCTCGAGCATGGCCTCGTCGATTCTCGGCCGGGCGGCATCGTTGGTCGGCGACAGCGGCAAGCGCACCTCTTCGGCGCAGAGGCCCAGCTTGTTGAGCGCGTACTTGGCCGGGGCGGGCGAGTTGTCCAGGAACAGCGCCTTGTCCAATGCGACCAGCCGGTCTTGCCACTGGCCGGCGGTGTCGAACGCCCCCTGGGCGGCGGCCTGGTAGCGCGCGACGCAGGCCTCGGGTGCAACATTGGACGTCACCGAGATCACCCCATGGCCGCCGTGGGCCATGTAGCCAAGCAGGGTCGGATCATCGCCGGTGATCAGCGAGAAGGACGCTGGAACCAGCCGGCGCATGAGACTGATGCGCACCATGTCGCCGGTGGCGTCCTTTATTCCCACGACGTTGGGCAGCTTCGACAGGCGCTCAACCGTCTCATTGGCCAGGTCGATACTGGTGCGGGACGGCACATTGTAGAGGATGACCGGCAACTGAACGGCGTCGTTGATCGCCTTGTAATGCAGGTAGAGCCCCTCCTGACTGGGCCGGTTGTAGTAGGGCGTAACCACCAGGGCGGCGTCGGCGCCGACCTGCTTGGCATGGCGGACCAGGTCAATGACCCTGGCGGTATCGTTGCCTCCGGCGCCCGCGATCACCGGAATCCGCCCGGCGCAGACCTGAACGGTCAACTCGACGATGCGCTTGTGCTCTGCGGTGGATACGGTGGCGCTCTCGCCGGTGGTCCCGACGGGCACGACGCCGTGTACCCCTGCGGCGATCTGGCGTTCCAGCAAGGCAGAAAAGGCGGCTTCGTCCACCTGGCCGTCGCGGAACGGGGTGACGAGCGCGGTGATCACACCCTTGAACAGGGGCCTCGACATGAAACTTGCAACCTTGGGCTGGCGGCCGCGCCATTGAGCGGCCAAACTGTTGCGCGAACCTAGGGGTGACACGGTTTCGTCGCAACGGGGTGCGCTACGATAATGAGGGGAGCGTACAGCTTGAACGGCTACGGCAAAATTCTGGCGGCGGCCCTGGTCGTCGGACTGGCGGCGCCCGTGATCGCGCAGACCACCTCCGCGCCCGCCTCGTCCCAGCCCATGGGCTATCAGCGCTCACGCCTGTCCACGTCTGACGCCAGCGCCCTGCGCTCGGCGCTGGCCGCCGCCCGGAGCCAGAATTCCAGTCAGGTCGAGTCCCTGCGCGGCCAGATGAGCGACCCGGTCGCCCAGGACCTGGCGCGCTGGGCCTTGGTCGATGTCATGGGCAGTCGGCTGACCTATTTCGAGCTGGACGCCGCCCGGCGTGACCTCGCGGGCTGGCCCCGTCCCAATACGCGACAGGCGGCGGCGGAGCGCGCCATGGCCGGCGCCGCGCCCCAGGATCCCGAGCGCGTCATCCAGTGGTTCGACGCCGCGCCACCCGAGACCGCCGAGGGCGCGATAGCCCTGGCCGGCGCCCTGCAGGCACGCGGCCAGTCCGCCGAGGCCACTACCCTGATCAAGACCTGGTGGCGCGAGCGGCTGTTCGACCTGCCGGTGCAGGACCGCATGCTGGCCCGCTTCGGCCCGATGCTGACCCAGGACGACCACATCAAGCGGCTGGATACGCTGCTGCTGGGGCCGCAGGGCCCTGCTGCCACGGCGATGCTTCGCCTGGTGCCCGCCGAATACGGCCCCCTGGCCGAGGCCCGCCGCGCCCTGCGGCAGGAACGTTCGGACGGCTCGGAACGCTTTAATGCCGTGTCCGGCGCCCTCGCCAGCGATCCCGGCCTGGCCTTCGAGCGCGCCCGCTACCTGCGCAAGCGTAGCCTCGAGAGCGCTGGCATGAGCTTGCTCTCGCGCTTCCCCCGCGCGCCGAATGACCAGGAGACCATCGACCGCATCTGGACCGAGCGGAAGATGTACTTCAATGCGGCGATGACGGCCCGCAACTGGAGCGCCGCCTATGCGGCGATGAACAACACCGGCTTCCCGCGCGGCGAACCCAAGGTCGAGGCCGAGTTCTTCGCTGGCTGGATCGCCCTGACCAAGCTGCGCAATCCGGTCCTGGCCGACCAGCACTTCGCGGAACTGCAGAATTCCAGCTCGACACCGATCACTCAGGGGCGCGCCGCTTACTGGCGTGGCCGGGCCGCCGAGGCGCGCGGTGACCAGGCGGCGGCCCAGGCCTTCTACCGGGCCGGGTCGAAATACATCACCGCGTTCTATGGCCAGCTGGCCGCCGAGAAGGCCGGGATCAACACCATCACCCTGCCGCGAGATCCGGTTCCCACGGACGCCGACCGCCAGCGCTTCGAGGGCCGCGACCTGGTGCGCGCAGCGCGCATGCTGGCCGAGCTCGGCGAGAGAGATCTGTTCAAGTCCTTCGTCCTGACCGTCGACGACAACCTGCCCAACGCCGAGGAATATGTGCTCCTGGTCGATCTGGCGCGCTTCTACGGCGACCAGGATCTGTCCATGCGCGTGGCCCGCACGGCCGCGACACGCGGGTTCATCCTGCCGGAGCGCGGCTATCCGATCGTGAGTTTTCCGGCCGAGCCCGGAGCCGCCGAGAAGGCTTTCTCGCTTTCCATCGCGCGCCAGGAATCGAACTTCTGGCCCAACGCACGGTCCAGCGCCAATGCGCGTGGCATGATGCAGCTGATCCCGCCGACCGCCCGTGTGGTCGCCCGCCAGGTCGGCGTCCCCTACGACGAGGCCAGCCTCTACGACGCCTCCTACAACATGCGGCTGGGCAGCTATCACCTCGGCGACCTGATCCGCACCTTCAGCGGCAGCTACATCATGGCCGCGGCGGGCTACAACGCCGGGCCCGGGCGTCCGCCCCAGTGGGTCAGCCTGTGCGGCGATCCGCGCGGCGGTTCGACCGATCCGCTCGATTTCGTCGAGTGCATTCCATTCAGCGAGACACGCAACTACGTCATGCGCACGATGGAGACGACCCAGGTCTATCGCGCGCGGCTGAACGGCGGCACGGCGCCGCTGACCCTGGCCAGCGACCTGAAGCGTGGCGCCTACACCTATTCCGTGGCCCCCCAGCCCAGCCGGTAGGTCAGGCGAGGCGCCGCGCTGTCAGCAAGGGTCCGTGAGGCGTGGCGATCCACGCCCCGTCAAGCCCGAAGACCTGATCAAGCACGGTCGGTGAGAAAGCGTCATGCGGCGCGCCGTCCGCTGCCAGTCGGCCCTTGTCCAGCACCAGCACCCGGTCGGCGTAGCGGGCGGCCAGCGACAGGTCGTGCAGGGTCGCCACCACGGTGACGCCCTCCGACACCTTGGCCTTCAGCAGGTCAAGCACCAGCAGCTGAGCGTCGGGATCCAGCCCCGCGACCGGTTCGTCCAGCAGCAGGATTGGCGCACGGGTGGCGAACAGGCGGGCCAGCAGCACGCGCGCGCGCTCGCCGCCGGACATCTCGAAACTTCCGCGGTCCTCAAGCCCTTCCAGCCCGACCGCCGCCAGCGCCTCGCGTCCTCGCGCGTCGGCCTCAGCGGGCGATGCGGTGACGGCCCCCAGGGCCGCGACGCTGAGCGCGGGGATCCCCCAGGCGATGCGACGCTCCTGCGACAGGTAGCCGACGCGGGCAGCGCGGTCGGCCGGTGATAGGCTGTGCGCCTCGACACCATCAATCAGGGCCTGACCGGCGGACGGTTTCACCAGGCCGAGCGCCGCGCGCAGCAGGCTGGTCTTGCCCGCGCCGTTTGGGCCGCACACGGCGGTAAGACCTCCCTTCCCTATCCGGGCGGTCAGGCCGGCGAGCGCCGCGCGCCCGCCGAGTTCGACGGTCAGGTCGTGGAAAGCCAGCGCCGTCATGAGCGCCAGCTCCGCGCCGCCCGCCAGGCGATCAGGCCAAACAGTGGCGCGCCGATCAGGGCGGTCAGCACGCCCAGCTTCACCTCGATATCGGTGGGCAGAGTACGGGCAATGAGGTCGGCGACAACCAGCATCAGGGCGGCGGCCAGCGTCGTCGGCAGCAGCAGCTTCGCCGGATCCTCGCGCACCGCCGCGCGGACCAGGTGCGGCGCCGCAAGGCCGACGAAGCCCACAACGCCGGCGATGGCCACGGCCGCACCCGTGGCGATGGCGGCGGCGACCACGGCGGCGATCTTGAGCCACCGGATCGGCAGGCCAGTGGTCGCGGCGGTTTCCTCGCCAAGCGTCAGGACCAGCAGGCCCTTGCGGGCCCAGAGGCCCAGAGCGCCCGCCGCGACCAGGGCCAGCGCGCCCCAGCTGGCGTCGCTCCATTCACGATTCTCGACTGACCCCAGCATCCAGCCCAGCACCTCGGCGGTGGCGATCGGCGACGGGGAGAAGTTGAACACCAGCGCGGTCAGGGCGCCGGCGAAGGCCGACAGCGACACGCCAAACAGGATCAGTGCCTCGGGCTCGGCAAACCGGGCGGCGAAGATCACCAACGCGACAGCGGCGACGCCTGCGCCAGCCAGCGCCGCCCCTTCAACCGCTCCCGGCGTGACGGCCAGGCCCAGGACGATCGCCAGCGACGCGCCAAGGCCCGCACAGGCCGACACTCCCAGCACGCCCGGGTCAGCCAGCGGGTTCCGCAGAAGCCCCTGCAGCAAGGCGCCCGACAGCCCCAGGCAGGCGCCGACGGCGGCGGCGGCGAAAACACGAGGCGTGCGGATGTCCCAGAGAATCTGGCCGGCAGGTTCGGCCGGATGGGTGAGGGCCTGCAGATACTGCGCGCCGCTCAGCCCGACCTCGCCCAGCGTGACAGCGGCGGCCACGGCCACGACCAGGCCAACGACCAGCAGCAGATTGACGCCCAGCCGCTTCATCGCGGCGCCCGCGCGGCAAGGCGGCGGCTGGCTTCGCTGGCGAACCAGGCCGGGCAGGTCAGCAGCGACCCGGGCAGCTCGGCCGCCGTGCGACCTTGCGCCATTTGGGCCATCACCCGGCCCCGCCCCGGCCCTCGCCGGTCGATACGGACGGACTCGAAGAAGGCCTTGATGAACAGGGCCGGCGGATTGAGCACGAGGCGCTCCAGGCTGACCGGCGAGAAGCCCGGCGTCCCCGAGGCGTTGCCGAGCCCGGCGGCGCGCAATACCGCGTCGGTCAGTGTGCCAGCCCCGGTGGTGTATCCGCTGGGTGTCATATAGAGGGCGCGCCGCCCGCCCCAGGCGCCCCTGGCTCCAGCCAGGTCCGCGTCGATGCGGGCCACCAGCCGCTCGCCGGCAGCCGGCTGGGCCAGGCCGGCGGCGACCAGACGAACATTGGCGCGCACGCCGTCGAAGTCGGTGGCGTCGTCGATCTGGACCACCCGCACACCCCGCCGCCGCAGTGCGCGCATCAACCGCTCGTCACCGCCCCAGTAGCGAACCGCGACCGTCGGGTTTGCGGCCAGCATGGACTCAGCGGTCGGGCGGCGGACCGGGAGCCCCCTCGCCCTCGCCCGCAGCCAGGCGTCGGCGTCATCAGCGCGCGGGGTGACACCCACGATCTCGGCCGGGGGAACCATCGCCATGACGAACTGGTCGGCGCACTGGTCCAGCGCCACGACCCTTTGGCCAGCCAGGGCCGGTCCAGCAGCAAAGAGAATTGGCAGGCAGAGCGTCGCCGCGGTTAGGCGGCTCACTTGCGGGTCAAGCCCTCGAACAGGGCATCGAGCATGGCCTGAGCCAGGGCCTTGGGCGGGGCCCAGTCGAAATAGGGCTTGGTAATGATCAGGGCCACGATGCCGTGGCAGCCGGCCCACAGGGTTTGGGCGGCGACCTCCGGGCTGGTCTTCAGCCGTCCCTCGTCGGCCAACTGGTTCACGCAGGCCTGGAAGCGGTCGAAGACGTCGCGGCCAAGGCGCTGGGCGACGCTCTGGGCCCCGTCCTCAGCCTCTTGCGGTCGCGTCATGAATACTAGGCGGTAGGCGTTCGGATTATCGAAGCCGAAGCGCATGTAGGCTTCCAGGATGGCGCACACCTTTTCGCCCGCTGGGATCGGCTGCGCGATGATGTCCCGGTCCACGGTCAGCAGGCGATCAAAGGCGGTCTCGCAGATCTCGTGCAGGATCTGGCTCTTGTCGCGAAAATGCATGTAGAGAGCGGTTGAGGAAACGCCGACCTCGTCGGCGATCTTGCGGATCGTGGCGCCTTCGTAGCCGCACTCGACGAAGATGCGTTCAGCGGCGGCGAGAATTTCGCCGCGGCGCACGTGGCCCTCGCCCTTGGGCTTGCGGGCCGAACGGATTGCTTTCATTTCTGCGACGGACACGAACCCTCCTGCGCGGGGTCTCTTGGAACCCGCATTGCTACTCCGACGCACCGCGCCGGTCACGTTAAATGCAACTACCGGCGTTGGCAGGCGTTTTTCCTCGCAGATCGATCCCAGCCGCGCCTTCAGCAGGGGCGTAAGAGCCGGTTAGGGCGGTCGTCATCGGACGCCGGGAGATCCCCCTCCCGCCGCCCCACAGGGAGAAAACGAAGATGAAAGCCACCCCGCTGACCCTCACCCTGGCGGCCGTCCTGGCCGCCACGCCGATCGCCCCGGCCTTCGCCCAACCCGTCGACCCGCGGGCCGAGGCCGAGTACCAGCAACGCGTCGACGAATACAACGACCAGACCAGCGACTACGCGCGCCGCCAGTCCGACTACGATGCGAGCCGCGCTGACTACGCCGACAACCGCATCGCCTACGATCGCCAGCGCGCCGACTATGAGCGCGCCCGCGTTGATTACGACCGCCGCTACGGCTCCGGCGCCTACGTCAATCGATATGGCGTCTTCGTCTACAGCAACAGCTATGCGGACAACTACTGGTACGACAACCGTTACCGCGGCTACGACGACCGCCCGCGCGCCGATCGCAGCTATCGCGGCTACGAGAGCGACTACTACCGCTCCTACCGCTCCAGTCCGTGTGAGCGCAGCCGCGACAATCGTTCGGTCGGCGGCGGCATCATCGGTGCGCTCGCCGGCGCGGCGCTGGGCTCGAACCTGGACGACGACGGCAACCGTACCCAGGGCACCGTCCTGGGCGCTATCGTCGGCGGCGCC
>JANNVY010000385.1:0-1913 GCA_031408375.1 Pseudomonadota bacterium
TCCAGTTCACGCCCGAC
The DNA here is from genome assembly GCA_031408375.1 of Pseudomonadota bacterium. GTDB lineage: Bacteria > Pseudomonadota > Alphaproteobacteria > Caulobacterales > Caulobacteraceae > JAEZEZ01. The sequence goes on from JANNVY010000385.1 coordinate 18, forward strand.
CTGATGCCCGGCGACATTATCGGGACCAACCTGTTCAACTTCCAGACCTCGAGCTTCACCCTGACCAAGGGGCCGGTGTTCTGCGACCTGTTGCTGGCCGACGAGATCAACCGTACCCCGCCCAAGACCCAGGCGGCGCTGCTGGAGGCGATGCAGGAGCGGGCCGTCACCGTCGACGGCAAGAAGCACCCGCTGAGCGAGCGCTTCACCGTCATCGCCACCCAGAACCCGATCGAGCAGCAGGGCACCTATCCCCTGCCCGAAGCCCAGCTGGACCGCTTCCTGTTCAAACAGACCCTGGACTATCCCTCCGCCGAGGAAGAGCGCCGCATCGTCGCCACCCACGGCGCCCGGGCCGGCCTGCCCGATCCCGTCGAGCTGGGCGTCCAGGCGGTGGTCGACCAGAAGGGCGTGACCGCCGCCGTGGCCGTCGTGGCCGGGGTCCGGCTGACCGAGGAGATCACCGGCTACATCGTCGATCTGGTGCGGGCGACGCGAAGTTCGGCCGACATCGAGTACGGGGCCTCGCCGCGCGCCGCCGCCATGCTGGCGATTGCGTCCCGGGCGCATGCCACGCTCGCCGGGCGTGACTACGTCATCCCCGACGACGTCAAGGCGCTGGCCCTGCCCGCACTGCGTCACCGGGTGATCCTGTCGCCCGCCGCCGAGATCGAAGGCAAGAAGGTGGACCAGGCGCTGACGGCACTGATCGAACAGGTCCCGGCGCCGCGGTGAGAAAAGTGCCGACCATTGGAGGCCGGGGATGATCTATCCCACCCGGTTCGCGGTCATGCTGGCGGCGGCAGGCGCGCCCTTGGCTCTGCTGCTGGGCATCGTCGCGCCCGGTCTGTGGCTGGCCGGACCGGCGTGGATCATCTTCATAGCCGCCCTGATGCTGGCGGACTCCTTCGCCGGCGGATCGCGCCAGCGACTTCAGACCGTGGTCGGCGAGATGCACCCCCTGGCAGTCGGGGTGCCCGCCACCATCGAAGTCACCGCCGGCTTCCCGCGCGGCGCCCGACCCCGGTCGGTCGAGGCCGCGCTCAGCGCGGACCCGCGCCTGGGGCTGACGGCCCGGTCCGGGGCCGTGGCGCTGGACGATCGCACCGCCCACCTCAGCTTCGCCGCCCTGCCCGAACGGCGGGGCGAGGCGCTGATCGACCGGCTGTGGGTGCGCTGGCGCGGCCCGCTGGGGCTGGTTTGGAAACAGCGCGTCGACAAGCTGGGCGTCGCCGCCCACGTCGGAGCCGACATCCAGGGGGTGAAGAACGAGGCGGTGCGCCTGTTCGCCCGCGACGCCCAGATCGGCATCAAGGCCCAGATCGACATCGGCGAAGGCTCGGAATTCCACGCCCTGCGCGACTTCCAGCCCGGCATGGACCGGCGCGGCGTCGACTGGAAACAGTCCGCCCGCCACCAGGCGCTGCTGGCCAAGGAGTTCCGCACCGAGCGCAACCACCAGATCGTGCTGGCGCTGGATGCCGGGCGGGTTATGTGCGAGCCGGTCGGCGGCGCCCCGCGCATTGACCGGGCCATCAACGCGGCGCTGCTCCTGTCTTACGTCTGCCTGCGCGCCGGCGACCGGGCCGGGCTCTACGCCTTCGATTCCAAGCCGCGCGCCAATTCGGGCGCGGTGGCGGGGATGGGCGCCTTCCCGCTGCTGCAACGGATCGCCCAGCGGATCGACTATTCGGCCGAGGAGACCAACTACACGCTGGGGCTGACGGCTCTGTCGGGGACTCTGCAACGACGGTCGATGATCGTGATCTTCACCGACTTCGCCGATTCCACCTCGGCCGAGCTGATGATCGAAACCCTGGGGCGGCTGCTGAAGCGCCACCTGGTGATCTTCGTGGTCATGCGCGACGAGGAGCTGGAGAGCCTGACCGCCATCGA
>JANNVY010000386.1:0-6885 GCA_031408375.1 Pseudomonadota bacterium
CAACGCCCGGCCGATCTTCATGCGCGGACGGGTGTTCGCGCTGCTGGGTTATGAGCTGGTGGAGGGCGACGCGTCAGGGGCGAAGATCAGGGAGGTCCGGCGGGTCGATTATTCGCCGAGGCCGGCGCCGCGCTGACGCGACCTTTGTTCCCGTTCCGTTTCGGGGCTGATCGCGCTACTAGTCGGGGGTGACTCCCTTCGATCCCTCCGGCGCCGAGCCGCCCTCTGACGCGCCCGTCAGCAACGGCGTCCTGCCGCCGGCGCTGGCCTGTCCGCCGGGGGCGGGCGCGGTGGCGGAGGAGGCGGGCGCGCGGAGCCTGCCGCGGTCGGAAGCGGTGCGGCTTTTCGAGACCGGGCCGGTGATCGTGGCGCATGCGTCGCTGACGGCGCGCAGGCTTGGTCTCGGAGCGCCGCCTCGGGCGGAACATCTGTTCGATGCGCTGGAGCTGTTCGCCTTCGTGCGGCCGGCGAAGTTCTGCGCGCCGTCGGCGGTGGGGCTGGCCCTGGCGCTGGGACTGAGCGAACCGAAGGGCGCGGAGGCGCAGGCGGCGTCGATGCGGGACAGCTGCCGCATCCTGCTGGAGGAACTGGCGGCCGAGCCGCTGCCCAACCGCGAAGAGGCGCTGCAGGTCGCCGAGACCCTGGAGCGGCAGGGCTGGGCCTGGGCCGGGCTGGTGCTGCGGGCGATCCGGTCCGTGCCGGTGCGCGAGCGGCGCTATCGCGGCTCGGGCATGGATGTCTGGACTCGGCTGGCCGAGTGGGAGGACCAGGCGCCGTCGGGCGATCCTGGAACGCAGGAGGTCAGTGAGGCCTCGACGCGCGAGCGGCTGACGGCCCTGCTGGGCCGCGCGGGGCTGGATGAGGCGCGGCCGTCGCAGGCGGATTTCTCGGCCCAGGTCGCCTACGCCTTTTCGCCGCGCGACAAGGAGAACCGGCCGCGCGTGGTGCTGGCGGAAGCTGGCACGGGCGTCGGCAAGACGCTGGGCTATCTGGCGCCCGCGTCGCTGTGGGCCGAGCGCAACGGGCCGTCGGTGTGGATCTCGACCTACACCCGCGCCCTGCAGCGCCAGATCGACCGCGAGAGCGGCGCCATCTTCCCCGACCCCGCCGTGCGGGCCAAGAAGGCGGTGGTGCGCAAGGGGCGCGAGAACTACGTCTGCCTGCTGAATTTCCAGGACATGGTCCAGGCCTCGGCGCTGGGCAACGCCGACGCCATCGGCATGGCGCTGACCTCCCGCTGGGTAGCGGCGACGCGCGACGGCGACATGACCGGGGGCGATTTTCCGGGCTGGCTGCCCGGGCTGTTCGCGGTGGGCGGCCCGGCCCAGGCCTCGGCGTCCAACCTGGTGGACCGGCGCGGCGAGTGCGTCCATGCGGCCTGTCCGCACTACAAGACCTGTTTCATCGAGAAGGCCATCCGCGCCTCGCGCAAGGCCGACATCGTCATCGCCAACCACGCCCTGGTCCTGACTCAGGCTGCCTTCGACGGCGCCCGCTCGGCGCGCAATCTGAAGACCGACGTCGAGACCACCGTCCTGCGCCGCATTGTTTTCGACGAGGGCCACCACCTGTTCGACGCCGCCGATAGCGCGTTCTCGGCTTGCCTGTCCGGCCAGGAGGCGGCGGAACTGCGCCGCTGGATCCGCGGACCGGAAGGGCGCGGGCGGCGCGGCCGTGGGCTGGAGCAGCGGCTGGGGGACATCGTCGCGGATAGCGAGGGCGGGCGCGAGGCGCTGACCGCCGCCATGAAGGCCGCCGCGGGCCTGCCGGGCGAGGGCTGGTCGGGTCGCATCGCGCCGCCGTCGGGCGAGGTCAATCCGATGGGGCCGGTGGAAACCCTGCTGGCCGCCGTGATGGAACAGCTACGCGCCCGCAATTCCGGCGGCGGGGCTGAACTGGGCATGGAGTGCCACGCCCATCCGGTGACCGACTCCGTCGCCGCCGCCGCGCCGGCCGCTGCTCGCGCCCTGGCCGCCGTCGAGGCGCCACTGCTGGCGCTGGCGCGTGCGCTGGAGGACGTGCTGGACGACGAGGCGTCGGAGCTGGACACCGGCCAACGCGCCCGCATCGAAGGGGCCCTGCGCGGCCTCGACCGCCGCGCCCGCATGACCCTGCCGGCCTGGCGCTCGATGCTGAAAGGGCTGGAGGGCCAGGCCGAGGATGCCGACCCCACCGAGGAGGACCCCGACTTCGTCGACTGGTTCTCGTCCGAGGCCATGTTCGGCCGCATCGTCGACGCCAGCCTCAGGCGCCACTGGATCGACCCGACGGTGCCGCTGGAAGCCGCCGTCATCGCGCCGGCGCACGGTGTGCTGGTGACGTCGGCGACCCTGACCGACCCGGTGTTCGACGATCCGTTCGAGCTGGCGCGGCTGCGGACGGGCTCGGCGCGCCTGGCCGAGCCGCCGCGCGAGGTCAGGGTGGAGTCGCCCTTCGACTACGCGTCCAACTCCCGCGTCTTCGTCGTCGGCGACGTCGGCCGCGACGACCCGCGCCAGGTCGCTGCCGCCATGCGCGAGCTGTTCTTGGCCTCGGGCGGCGGAGCGTTGGGCCTGTTCACCGCCATCCGGCGCCTGCGCGCCACCTATGAATTGCTGGGCCCGCCGCTGGCCAAGGCGGGACTGTCGCTCTACGCCCAGCACGTCGATCCGCTGGAGGTGGGGGCTCTGGTCGATATCTTCCGCGCCGAGGAGAACTCGTGCCTGCTGGGCACCGACGCCATCCGCGACGGGGTGGATGTGCCGGGCCGCGCGCTGCGCCTGATCGCGTTTGACCGCGTGCCCTGGCCGCGCCCGGACATCCTGCACAAGGCGCGGCGCGCCCGCTTCGGCGGCAAGGCCTACGATGACGCCGTGGCGCGGGGCCGGGTGGCCCAGGCCTTCGGCCGCCTGATCCGGCGCGAGGACGACAAGGGCGTCTTCGTCCTGCTCGACGCCGCCGCCCCCACCCGCCTATTCGGCAGCCTGCCGCCGGGCATCGAGATCCGCCGCCTGGGGCTGGTGGAGTGCATCAAGGAGGTTCAGGCCTTCCTGAACCCCTGATAGGGTGGCACCATGCGCACTATCGGGCCCATCGTCATCGCCGCCGCCGCCCTGCTGATGACGGGCGCCGCTACGCCGCTCGCGGCCCGCCATGGCGCCTATGGCCTCGATGCCTTTCCGGACGCCTTCGCCGCCTGCGGAGGCAAGCGCACGGCGCTCTTCCAGGCCTGTCGTCCCCAGTCCGAGGTGCTGGCCCGCGCCACCGCCCAGGCGAAGGCCCAGAACAAGGCGGTGCTGATCGAGGTGGGAGCTGACTGGTGCGGGTCGTGCATCGTCATGGACCATTATCTGAACGGCAATTTCGTGCGCGGCGCCGAGCCGCCCGGCGCCGGCACGGCAGAGGACGCCGTGGCGCTTGCCCGCTTCATGGGCGCGAATTTCGTCATGGCGCGACTGAACGCCGACGACCCGACCATAGACGCGGCGCTGCGCCCGCTGGGCCTGCGCAATGACAAGTCGCAAGGGTTGCCCAACTTCTACGTCGTCTACGGCGGCAAGGTGCGGCGCGTGCGCACCGAGTTCGTCGAGCTGAACGCCGGGACCCGCTCACGGGGCTTCAGTCGCCAGGCCATCCTGTCGCGTTTCCGCGGCGGCCTGCAGGCGGTCCGCCCGTCGGCCCCCTAGTCTTCCGTGACGCGTTCCTTTCCCACCGCCCCGCCAGCCGCTAGGAACGCTCCATGAGCAATCGACCCGACGCCGCCCCGTCCGACCATCCCCGCAAGCGTTCGGGAGGCCTGGGACTGTTTCTGGTGCTGCTGCTGGTCGCCGGCGTCGTTGGCGGTTGGACCTGGTGGTGGTTCCAGGTGGCCCATCAGGTCGAGAAGGGCGTCGACAAAGGCGCCGCCGACCTGCGCACCGCCGGCTACAAGGTCTCGTGGAAGACCCGCACGGTCTCCGGCTGGCCGTTCCGCACCTTCGTGAAGTTCGAGGACGCCCGCATCGTCGCGCCGTCCGGCCATGCCCTGTTCGCCCCGCAGTTCCAGGCCGAGGCCAACACCTACGCCATCGACCACTGGATCGCCGCAGCGCCCCAGGGAGCCGTCTTCACCCGCGCCGACAAGGGCACGGTCTCGATCACCGGCCAGGCCCTGCGCGCCAGCCTGTCGAGCCCCACCAAGTCCCCGCCGGTGATCGTCATCGAGCTGCTGAAGCCGGTGTTCGTCCCCGCCGCCTCGGCCGATCCCTTCCCGCTGGCCTCAGCCGACCTCGTCTCGCTCAACCTCAAGCCCCAGGAGGGCGCGCCGGGGAACGGGCTGTTCCTGTTCCGCATCGAGGGCGGGCGGGCGCGGCAGGACGGCATGCTGCAGTGGATCGGCGGCGGCGAGCCGGTCGCCATGCGCTGGGAAGGCGCCATCACCCATTTCGACCGCTTCGGCGGCGCGGGCTGGTCGGGCGCGGCGCGCAACTGGAGCCAGGCGGGCGGGGCGATCACCCAGCTGCAGGGTCGCGCCGAGACGGGTACGGCCTCGGTCCAGGCCAGTTCCTCCAGCCTGACCGCCGGGCCGGACGGCCGCCTGCGCGGTAGCCTGGCGCTCAGCATCACCGGCGGCCCCCAGACCCTGATCGCCATGGGCCGGGCCAACGCCATCGACCCCCAGGCCGCGGCCATGGCGGCCTCGGCGGCGGCGCTGGCGGGCGGGCTGAACGGCGCGGCGCGCACACGGCTGGACTTTGGCGCCGAGGGGGCCAAGCTCGGCCCCGCGCGCCTGTCCGACTCCCCCGAGATCTACTGACCGCATGGCGAAGAAGCCCGTATCCAAGGCCAAGGCATCGAAGGCGGCAAAGCCCGCCACACCGAAACTCGTCGGCCTGGCCGGCGTGCGTGCGCGCATCGACGCCCTGGACGCCAAGCTGCTCAAGCTGATCGACGAACGGGCCGCCATGGCCCGCGACGTCATCGCCGCCAAGGGTGAGGACCGCGGCCTGCCGATTCGCACAGACCGCGAAAGCGCCGTGATCCGCGGCCTGCTGGCCCAGCCCCGCTCGGCGGCCGGCGCGCGGCTGGTGATCACCGTCTGGCGCGAGCTGATGGGCGAGAACCTGGCTTTGCAGGACCCCGCCCTGAACCTGGCGGTCTGGGGCGGGCGCGACCCGGCCCACATCGGCGAGCTGGCGCGCATGCGCTTCGGCGCCGCCTTCCCGATGGAGCCGGTGGAAAAGCCTGAGGACGCATTGGCCGCGGCGCGGCGGCACGGCGGCATCGGGGTGCTGGCGCTGGACCACGGCGCCAACTGGTGGGGCCGGCTGCTGGCGGAACCCAGGCTCAAGGTCTTCGCCGCCCTGCCGGACCTGGCGCTCGACGGTCCGGTGTCGGCCCTGGCGGTGGGCGACATCGACATCGAGCCCACAGGCTCGGACGAGACCTTCTGGGTCACCGATTCCGCGCGCAACGATCTGGCGCTGGAAGACGCGTTGTCGACCCTCGGCTTCGCCGCCCGGCCGATCGCATCAGGCGGCGGCTTGAAGCTGTTCGGCATCGCGGGCTATGTGCAGCGCGACGACGAGCGGCTGGCGCGCGCGCCCGGTGGACTGACCGGCGTGATCGGCGCGGCGCCGCAACCGTTCGACCTCTGAAACGGACCCTGATGACCGCTCCCGCCTCCAAGCCAGCCCCCAAGCCCGGCATCCTCAACATCGCGCCCTACGTCGGCGGCAAGTCCAAGATCGAGGGCGTCGCCGAGCCCATCAAGCTGTCGTCCAACGAGAACCCGCTGGGCTGTTCGGACGCGGCGCGCGAGGCCTATCTGGCCGCCGTCGAGCGCGCCCATATCTATCCCGAGGGCCGGGCGTCGAAGCTGCGCGAGGCGGTGGCCGAGAAGTTCGGGCTCGAACCCGAGCGGCTGATCTTCGGCAACGGGTCGGACGAGATCTTCGCCCTGATCAACCAGTGCTATCTCGAGCCGGGCGACGGCATGGTCACCGGACAGTACGGCTTCCTGGCCTACCGCATCTCGGCCAAGGCCAACCAAGCCGACATCCGCTACGCGCCCGAGCCGGACCTGCGCGTCGACGTCGACGCCATCCTCGACCTGGTCGATGAGAAAACGAAGATCGTCTATATTTCAAACCCTTCCAACCCAACGGGATCGTGGAATTCGGGTCAGGAAATCCGCGGCCTGCACGCGTCCCTACCCGAGCGGGTGCTGCTGGTCATCGACGAGGCCTACGCCGAATACGTCACCGAGCCCGACTGGGAGACCGCGCTGGGCCTGGCCCGCGACGCCACCAACCTCGTGGTCACCCGCACCTTCTCCAAGATCCATGGCCTGGCCGGCCTGCGCATCGGCTTCGCCTACGCGCCGATCTCTGTGGCCGAGGCCGTCGACCGCATCCGCCTGCCGTTCAACAACTCCATCCCCGCCCAAGAGGCTGGCGTCGCGGCCCTGTCGGACGACGCTCACCAGATCGCCTCGCGCGAACTGGTCCGCGAATGGCGGCCGCGCCTGGCCCAGTCCATCCGCGGCATGGGGTTCGAGGTCTTCCCGTCGGCCGGAAACTTCGTGCTGGTGCGCTTCCCCGACGAGGCCAAGTCGGCCCGCGATGCCGACGCCTTCCTGCACTCGCGCGGCCTGATCGTGCGTCCGGTCGGCGGCTACGGCCTCACCGACTGCCTGCGCATCACGGTGGGCACGCCCGAGCAGAACGGCGTGCTGCTGGACGCCTTGCAGGCGTTTGCGGACAGTTAGAGCAGCGCCTTCGACGCCGTCTCGATCCGCGTCTGCAGCTGTTCCATGAAGGCCCCACGCTTCAGGCCGGGCGGGATGGGTTCGAGGAATTCGAACACTACCGTCCCGGGCGTGCGCAGGATGCCGCTGGCGGGCCAGCGGACGCCTGAGTTGGTGGC
>JANNVY010000387.1:0-6700 GCA_031408375.1 Pseudomonadota bacterium
GGGCGAGTCCCTTTACGATCTTAGGTCGGACGTCGGCCTAGCGCGCGGCCTTCCCCTCTTCTTCTGCGGCGCTCTGCTGTCGCGGGCCAGCGCGGGGTCGGTCCTCGGCGCCCGTTCAGCTAAGGCGTTCCTGGTCGCGGGCGTTGGCGCCCTTCTGGTCAGCCAGCTTGTCGCCCGCACGGAAGCCAGCGCTTTCGCCGCCATCCTGGCAATCGGCGCCATCATCGTCGCCGCCGACGCATGGAAGGGATCATCGCCGCTGGCCCACGCCGGCGCTCGCATCTCCTATTCCCTCTACATTTCCAGCTCGCTGGTGATGGCCGTGTGGTTCGGCGTCATCCGAATGCTCGAGGCGCGGGTCGACGTCGGGCAGGCAGGGCTGTGGCTCCTGTGGGGAGCGGCCTTGCCGGTCGCGATCGCCGGGGCCTGGGTGTTCGAACGCCTGATCGACGCGCCGATCCAGCGCGGGATCAAGGCGCGACGCGAGGCGCGGGCCGCGAGTCCCGGGGCTGTCACCGCTCAAGGCTAGCGAACTTCGGCCCCCCCCCGAATACTCCGGCATCCTCGGGCAAGCAGCCGAGGGCTGTGCCGACCCGAAGACCCAGCAGCGATTACCCAAAAGCTGGGTTGGGGTTGTGGACCGGCGCCCCGCTTCGAGGTCTGCGCTGCTGGGTCCTCGGATCAGCACGCTCCCCGGATCAAGTCCGGGGAACGCTTGTCCGAGGATGACGGGCTTGAAGGGTAGACCGCGGCAGCCTCACACCGCGTCCAGCGCGATATCCAGCGCCGGCGCCGAATGGGTCAGCGCGCCAACAGAAATCGCGTCCACTCCGGTCTCGGCGATGGCGCGGACGGTGTCGAGGTTGACGCCGCCGGAGGCCTCCAGCTTCGAGACGTAGTTGTTCAGGACCACCGCCTCACGCAACTCCTCCAGCGAGAAGTTGTCGAGCATGATGACCTCGGGCTGGTGGCCCTGCGTCTGGGCCAGCTGTTCCAGGCCGTCGACCTCGATCTCGATGGGGGTCAGCCAGCCGGCCTGGGCGCGGGCGCGCTCCAGCGCCGCCACCACGCCGCCGCAGACGGCCACGTGGTTGTCCTTGATCAGGATGGCGTCATCCAGGCCGAAGCGGTGGTTGACCCCGCCGCCGCAGCGCACGGCGTGCTTTTCCAGCAGGCGCAGGCCTGGGGTGGTCTTGCGGGTGTCGGCGATCTTCACCCCGGTGCCCTCGACGGCCTTCACATAGGCGCGGGTGAGGGTGGCGATACCCGACAGGCGCTGGACCAGGTTCAGGGCGGTGCGCTCGGCGGCCAGCAGGGCGCGGGCGTTGGCCTCGATCCGGGCCAGCACGGTCCCGGCCGCCACGTCTTCGCCGTCGGCGGCGATCATCTCGATCTTCGCGTGCGGGTCCATCATCAGGACCGCGATGCGCACGCAGGCCATGCCGGCGATGCGGCCTTCCTTGCGGGCGACCATGTCGGCGGTCATGCGGGCGTCACGGGGAATGCAGGCGGCGGCGGTGACGTCCCCGGCGCGGCCGAGGTCCTCCGCAAGCGCGGCGCGCACGATGGGTTCGATCAGGATGTCAGGCGGTTCGGCGATCATGGCGCTCATTCTGCGGCGATTCTGGTGGGGTCGGCGGCCTCGGTGGCGGCCAGGGTCGTGAATGTGCGGCGGGCTTCGGGCAAGGGATCGGGGAAGTCGGCGCGGTAGTGGCCGCCCCGGCTTTCGCGCCGGTCCAGCGCCGACTGGGCCACCAGGCGGGCGGCGATCAGGGGCGGGGCGCGTCCGTGGACCAGTTCCTGGCGGTCGACCAGGGTGATCAGCTCGGTGAGCCCCTCAGCCGTGCGCACGACGCCGGCGCAGCGGCTCATGGCCTGGCGCAGCTCCATAAGGGCCACGGGCGGCAGGTCGCCGACCGGGGAATCGAGAATGGCCAGGGTGTCGGGGCTCGCCTCGTCGCGGGCGGCGGTCCCGGTCTCGGCCCCGAAGGCGGCGGCTTCCAGCAGGGAGTTCGACGCGAGGCGGTTGGCGCCGTGCACGCCGGACGCGGCGCATTCGCCCGCGGCCCACAGACCCTCGAGCGTGGTGCGGCCTGCCCCGTGCACCGCGATGCCGCCCATGTGGTAGTGGGCGGCCGGAGCCACGGGAATGGGCTGGGTGCGCGGGTCGATCCCGGCGGCCATGCAGGCGGCGAAGACGGCGGGGAATTCCTCGGGGAAGTGGGCGCCCACGGCCCGGGTAGCGTCCAGGAAGGCGCCGGCCCTGATGAGGATCTGGGCGTGGACGGCGCGGGCCACGATGTCGCGCGGCGCCAGCTCGGCCAGCGGCACATCGGCCATAAAGCGGCGGCCCTGCCGGTCGACGAGGGTCGCGCCCTCGCCCCGGAGCGCCTCGGTGGCCAGCGGCGCGGGGTCGAGGCCGACGTCGATGGCGGTGGGGTGGAACTGGACGAACTCGGGGTCGGCGATTTGGGCGCCCGCCAACGCCGCCAGGGCCAGGCCCTCGCCGCGCAGGGCCGAGGGGTTGGTGGTCACGGCGTAGAGCCCGCCGATTCCGCCGGTGGCGAGGATGACCGAGGGCGCGGTGACGGCGACGCGCCGGTCGCCGACCTCGAACAGGGCGCCGCGGATGCGGCCGTCGGCGTCCTTCAGCAGGCGGCGCAGGCGCCCGTTGTCCCATACTGTGATGTGGGACGCCTTGCGGGCGGCCTCGCCGATGGCGGCCATGATGGCGGCCCCGGCCCGGTCGCCGCCGACGCGGGCGACGCGCGGGCGCGAGTGGGCGGCTTCCAGCGAGCGGATCAGCTTGCCTTCCGCGTCGCGGTCGAAGGGCACGCCAAGCGCGGACAGGCGCGCCACCGTCTCGGCCCCCAGCGCGGTCAGGTGTTCGGCCGCCACCGGATCGACCAGGCCCGCGCCGGCGGCCACGGTGTCGAGCGCATGGGCGTGGGCGTCGGCGGGGTCGAGCCCGGCCGCCATGCCGCCCTGCGCCCAGGCGGAGGCGGCGGCCTGGGAGATCGGGGCCGGGGTGACGACCAGCATCGGGCGCGGCGCGGCGGCCAGGGCGGCGGAGAGGCCGGCGAGGCCCGCGCCGATCACCAGCGGGCCGTCGTGGCGAACGTGTTCGGGCATCATGGTGTGGAACTCAGCTCGGGGGCCGCACCGTCGCGGCGTCCTCGAGTGCGCGCACGGCGGTGTCGGGGGGCAGCAGAATGGTGAAGTACGCCAGGGCGGCGAAGCAGATCAGGGCCGCGCCAAGGTAGAGGGCAAGGCTGGCCCCGGCGCCGCTCCAGCTGAGCGCGCGCGCATGCGGCCGCCAGGCGCCGCGACGCAGCTGGCTGAACACCGCCAGCGCGATCAGGGCGGGGAACAGGAAGCTGCCCTGGCTGATGCCCCAGGCGACGACGGCGGCGCCGACGAGGAACAGGGCGACCTTCTCCAGCATCGGATGGACGCGGGCCAGCACCGGCCCCAGCGCCTTGGAGCCGTCAAGCGGCGGGGCGGGCAGGAGGTTCAAGAGGTTGATGGCGGCGATGAACCAGGCGCCCTGCAGCCAGATGCGGTCATCGGTGGCGACGAAGGCGATGTAGAAGGGAATGGCCGCCAGCATGCCGAAGACCGGCCCGGCCAGGGACGCCAGCACGCCCTTCCACTCGGTGTCGGCCGGGATGCGCGGGGCCGCCGCGCCGCCCAGGAACGGAACGATGAAGATCCGTCCCGGACCCATGCCCAGGGCATTGAAGGCCAGCACATGGCCGTACTCGTGGACCAGGATGCCGATCACCCCGGCGACGGGATAGATCCAGCTCTTCATCGCCCACCAAAGGTAGGCAGCCAGCAGGATGGTCGAGATCAGCGCCCAGCCGAGGGTCTGGCCGCGCGGGGCCGAGGCGTCGGGCAGGGGCGCGCCGGTCAGGTCGACGCCGGACGGCCGGGCGGTGGTCTGGCGCGCGGCGCGAGCCTCACCCCAGGGGCCGAGGGAAGCGCCGCTCACTTGCCGGGCTTCTTGACGACGGGCTTGCCGGGATTGGCCAGCAACATGAGCAAAAGCAGCGCCTCGCGGGTGATCTGGCCGGGTTTGATGCGGATTTCCATGGGCGCAATGTAGCGGATCATCAGATCAGCTCCACATCGACGTGGTGGCGCGCGGCGACGAGGTCGTAGCGGGCGGGCTTGTCCGGGGGCGGCAGGTCGATCATCCGCTGCACCGCGGCGCGGGCGCGTTCGGCGATAACGGGGTCGACGAGGACCTCGTACTTGCCGTCGCGCAGGCTCTCGTAGATCTTCTCCAGACTGATGCGCTTCATGTGCGGGCACAGGTTGCAGGGGCCGATAAACTCGGTGCCCGGGCTCTCGGCCTGGACATTCGAGGCCATGGAGCACTCGGTCAGCATGATCACCCGCTTCGGCTTTTCCTTCGCCACGATGTCGATCATGGCGGCGGTGGAGCCGGCGAAGTCGGCCTCGGCGATGACGTCGGCGGGGCACTCCGGGTGGGCCAGGATCTGGGCGTCCGGGTAGGCCTCGCGCAGCTCGCGGATATCAGCGGCGTTGAAGCGGTCATGGACCATGCACTTGCCCTGCCAGGCGATGATCTTGATGTCGGTCTGGCGCGCCACATTGCGGGCCAGGAACTCGTCGGGGATCAGGATGACCCGGTCCACGCCCCATTCGCGGGCGACGTGCTCGACCACCTGGACGGCGTTGGCGGAGGTGCAGCAGACGTCGGTTTCGGCCTTCACGTCGGCGGTGGTGTTCACATAGGTGACCACCGGCAGACCCGGGTAGCGCTGCTTGATCAGGCGCACATCGGCGCCGGTGATCGACGAGGCCAGCGAACAGCCGGCGCGCGGATCGGGGATCAGGACCGTCTTGTCCGGGCAGAGGATCTTGGAGGTCTCGGCCATGAAGTGCACGCCGGCCTGGACGATCACCTTCGCGTCCGACCTGGCCGCTTCCTTGGCCAGGCCGAGACTGTCGCCAACGTAGTCGCCGACGCCGTGGAAGATCTCCGGGGTCATGTAGTTGTGGGCCAGGATCACCGCGTCCTTCTCACGCTTCAGCCGGTTGATCTCGGCGATCAGGGGCGCGTAGAGGCGCCACTCGATGGGGGTGACCTTGTCGCGCACCTTGGCCCACACGGGGGCCGTCTCGGCTTCCACAGCGGGGGTGAAGGGAAAGGGGGCACCGTCGGCCATCAGGGTTTCTCTGTATTATGCTCAAAATGAGCAAAAGGTCGACTTAACATAGCGCGTCTCCAAGGAAGATCAAGTCAAAGACCCGAGCGCGCGGGGTCCGTTCAGGTTCCAAAACGGAAAGCCGGGCGTGACCGCGACGCGCCGGTCCACTAATCATCCCGGATGTTCAAGGGATTGAAGGCGGTTCCGCTGAGCGTCTGGGCGCTCGGCCTGGTCTCCATGCTGATGGATGTCTCCTCTGAGATGGTCCACAGCCTGCTCCCGCTGTTCCTCGTCTCGGGGCTGGGGGCGAGTGTCGCGCTGGTTGGCCTGATCGAGGGCGTGGCCGAGGCGACGGCGTCCATAACCAAGGCGTTCTCCGGCTGGCTGAGCGACCGGCTGGGCAATCGCAAGTGGCTGGCGGTGGCGGGCTACGGCCTGGCGGCCCTGACCAAGCCCCTGTTCCCGCTAGCCTACAGTCCACTGACCGTATTCGGCGCCCGCTTCGCCGATCGCATCGGCAAGGGCTTGCGGGGCGCTCCGCGCGACGCCCTCATAGCGGACCTGGTCGCGCCCGGCGCGCGGGGCGCGGCCTTCGGACTGCGGCAGTCCCTGGACACCATCGGGGCTTTCGCCGGGCCGCTGCTGGCCATCGGCCTGATGGTCCTGCTGGCCGGCGACATCCGCGGCGTGTTCGCCTGGGCGGTGGTCCCGGCCATGCTGGCGGTGGCGCTCCTGATCTTCGGGGTCAAGGAGCCGGCAAGGGCCGACCCGTCCGGCGCGACCGCGCCGCCGGTCAGGCTTTCGGAAATCGCGGCGCTCGGCCCCGCGCTCTGGGGTATTCTGGCGCTTGGTTCGGTCTTCACCCTGGCGCGGTTCAGCGAGGCCTTCCTGGTGCTACGGGCGGCGGACGTCGGTCTGGCTCCGATGCTGGTCCCGCTGGTGATGGTGGTCATGAACGTCGTCTATGCGCTGGTGGCAGCGCCGGCCGGAAGCCTGTCGGATACCATCGGCCGCAAGGGGCTGCTGGCGGCAGGCCTGGCCGTGCTGATCGCCGCCGACCTGGTGCTGGCGCTGGTCGGCACGATCTGGGGCGTGCTGGCGGGAGTGGCGCTGTGGGGCCTGCACATGGGCCTGACCCAGGGCCTGCTGGCCGCCATGGTCGCCGACGCGGCCCCCGCGCGCTTGCGGGGAACCGCTTTCGGCCTGTTCCACCTGGTGACCGGCGTGGCCCTGCTGATCGCCAGCGTGATGGCCGGCTGGCTGTGGTCGGCGAGCGGGCCGATGGCGACCTTCCTGGCCGGCGGCGGCCTGGCCCTGGCAGCGCTGGTCGGATTTGCGATGCTGCCCCGGACGAAGCAGGCAGAGTCGGGCCGATGATTCCCATCAACGACCACATCGCCATCGACGAGGACGAGCTCGTCCTCAAGGCCGTGCGGGCGTCGGGGCCGGGCGGGCAGCATGTGAACAAGACCTCCACGGCGGTCGAGCTGCGCTTCGATGTGTGGAATTCGCCGACCCTG
>JANNVY010000388.1:0-4294 GCA_031408375.1 Pseudomonadota bacterium
ACGCCCGCCGCCCGCACCGCGGCCGAGCGCGCCGCGGTTCGCTTCCAGGCGGCCCAGGCGGTCGCGGCGCAGTCGGACGCGCGTCCTGCGGCGGCGATCCCCCTCGCCGGGGAGTGACAAGCCCGGCTCGGGTCTTGCAAAGACACGGCTCGCAAGGACGGGGACTTCCCCGCCGAGCCCGCGTGTATTCTGGGGCCTGACGTTTGGACCTTTATCTGCCCATCGCCGAAGTCTCGGTGAACGCGCCGCTATTGGTGGCGTTGGGCGCGCTTGTGGGTTTCATCTCGGGACTGTTCGGCATTGGCGGCGGCTTCCTGATGGCCCCGGTGCTGGTCTTCATGGGCGTGCCGCCATCGGTGGCCGTGGCCAGCCAGGCTAACCACGTCGTCGCCTCATCGGCCTCCAGCGTTGTCGCCTACAGCCGCATGAAGGCGGTCGACTGGCGCATGGGCGGGGTGATGGCGGCGGGCGGTGTCGTGGGCGCGTTCGTCGGTGTCGAGATCTTCCGCGTCCTGCGTCTGCTGGGCCAGGCCGACCTGGTCGTGTCGCTGTCCTACCTGGTCTTCCTGGGCGTCATCGGATCGCTGATGCTGATGGAAAGCCTGCAGGCGGTCTTGCGCCGCCGCCGCGGCGAGCCGCCCAAGCGCACCAAGGTGAGACACCCCCGCTGGCTCTACGGCCTGCCATTCCGCATGCGCTTCCCGCGCTCGCGCCTCTACATCTCCGTGCTGCCGCCGCTGGCGCTCGGCCTGGCGGTAGGCGTGCTGTCGGCGATCATGGGGGTCGGCGGCGGCTTCATCCTGGTCCCGGCCATGATCTACGTCCTGCGCATGCGCGCCAGCGTCGTCGTGGGCACCTCGCTGTTCCAGATCATCGTCACCACCGGCGTCACCACCATCCTGCAGGCCGGCCGTAACCAGACCGTCGATATCCTGCTCTCATCCCTGCTGCTGTTCGGGGGTGTTGTCGGCGCCCAGCTGGGGGCGCGCGCTTCCAACCGCTTCCGGCCGGACAGCCTTCGCGCTGTCCTCGCCCTGATCGTGCTGCTGGTCGGCCTGCAGATGGGCCTTGGCCTGTTCGTGCCGCCTGCCGACGCCTTCGCCTTCGCCACGGGGATGGGCCGATGATCCCCGTCCTGCCGCCGCCTCCGCCGCCCGACGCCGAGGTCGCCGCCGTCTCGGCCGCCCTGACCGAGACCCGCGTCGAGGTCACCTCCGGCTATCACGGCGCCCGCATCGTGCTCTACGGCGCCGTCTTCAATCCCAGCACGCGGCCTACCGATGTGGTGGTGGTGGTGCGCGGGCCCGAGCGGCCGATCCGGCTGGTGCGCAAGCTGAACGTCGCGGGCCTTTGGCTGAACTCGCGGCCGGTGGTCTTCGAAGGCGCGCCGGGCTTCTACATGGCCGCATCCAGCCGGCCGCTGAACGAGATCGCCGGCTTCGGCGTGCTGCGTCGCGCCTCGATCGGCGTCGACCACTTGCGCATCGAGGCGCCCGAGGAAAGCCGCACCGTCACCCGCTACGGCATCCGCGACGTGGTCGTCTCGCGCCTGGGCTCGGACTACCTGGACTGGCGGCGCGCCGTCATCCGGCTGATGGAGAACGCCGATCTCTATACCGTCGATCCCAAGGGCGTGCGCTACGTCGACCGTAACCTTTTCCGCGCCGACGTCGACTTACCCACCGAGGCCCCGGTCGGCCGCTACGAGACCGAGGTCTGGCTGTTCCAGGACGGCAAGCCCGTGTCCGTGCGGGTTCGCGCCCTGACCGTCGCCAAGGTCGGGCTGGAACGGCGGGTCTACGATTTCGCCCATGTGGCGCCGTGGCTCTACGGGTTTGTCTGCGTGGGCATCGCGCTCATTTCAGGCTGGCTGGCCTCGGCCCTGTTCCGGAGAAGCTGATGTCCAGGAAGCCCTATATCCCGCTGGCCGCCGGCCTGCCTGGCGTGCTGGGCGTGCTGCCCCTGTTCGCGGCGGCCGGGCTCTACGCCTGGGGCAAGCCCGATCAGGCGGGCGTCGCGCTCCTGACCCTGCTGGCTTATTCCGCCGTCAGTCTTACCTTCGCCGGCGCCGCCCGCTGGGGCTTCGAGGCCGCGCGCGACAAGCCCCGCCTGTCGATCATGGCCGGCGCGTCGCTCGCTCCCATCGCCGCCTGGCTGATGCTGGTCGCCCCGATCCCCGAGCCGAAGTGGCAGCTGGGCGGCTTCATCGCGCTGTTCCTGCTGCAATGGCTGTGGGACGCGGCGTCGAAGAATCTGCCCCCCTGGTGGTCGCCCTTCCGCACCGCCATGACCCTGGGTGCCGGCCTGGCGCTGGCCGTGGGGCTCGAGACGGCGATGAAGCTCTAGATCAGCTGCTCCCAGCCCACGCAGTGCACCCGATTCTTGCCGATCACACCGGCCGTGGGCGCCCTTGAGAACAATCCCCTGAACGCCGGGTCCCGCAGGTTCAACCCGCCCGTAAAGGCCCCGAAGGCCGGCAGGATCATGCGCTCGCCGTCGGTGGCGAAGCAGCGCGAGCGCACCGCGCGCCCAAACGCCGTGACCCGCGCGCAGGGGTGCAGGTGGCCGGCGACCTGGCCGTGGCGGGGGCCGGGTTCGGGTTCGTGCACCAGATCCAGGGTCTCGACGGTGATGCGATCGACCACGTCGCCGGGCAGGTTGCGCGGGCCGTCCTCGTCGTGGTTGCCGACGATCCAGACCAGGGTCCGGCCATAGGCCAGGCGCACGATCCGGGCGGCCGCGTCCGAGTCCATGCGCGCCTCGGCCTGACCGTCATGGAAGCTGTCGCCCAGCAGCACGACGGTCTTTGGGGCCAGGGCTTCGGCCTCCGCCTCCAGGCGGCTCAGAGTTTCTTGGGTGTCGTAGGGCGGCAGCATCTGGCCGCGCGAGGCGTAGGCGCTGCCCTTCTCGAAGTGCAGGTCCCCGGCGCAGAGCGTCTTCGATTTCGGCAGCCACAGCGCGGCAGACGCCCGCAGCACCGCGCGCGTCCCGGCCAACCGCATGGCCAGGCCGCCGCACGACGCGCGCGCGAAGGTCGCTTCGGTTTCGGGGGCGGGCAAGCCAAGATGGAGGGCCGTCATGCGTCTTCCAGGTCCATGGCCTCGGCGATCAGCTCGTGGGCGTTCGATTCCAGTATGTCCTCCATCGCCGCCCCGAACACGGGTTCTCGCCCGATTTCCAGCATCACCGGCACCGCGAACGGCGAGACCCGGGCCAGCGCCACCGGCGTGATGCGGCCGCGGATACGCTCCAGAAGCCGACCCAGCCGCGCCACGTCCAGCTGCCCCGACGCCGCATCCGCCCGGGCGCAGCGCAGCAACAGGTGGTCGGGCTGGTGCTTGCGCAGCACGTCGTAGATCAGGTCGGTCGAGAAGGTCACTTGGCGCCCGGACTTCTCCTGGCCGGGAAACCGCTTCTCGATCAGGCCCGACAGCACCGCCGCCTGGCGAAAGCCGCGCTTCATCATCACGCTCTCGTCCAGCCAGGCCTCCAGGTCGTCGCCCAGCATGTCGGCCTCGAACAGCCGATCGAAATCCAGATCCCCCAGCGGCTGAGTCGCCCAGATGGCCAGGGCGTAGTCGTTGCAGGTGAAACCCAGCGGCCGCTTGTTCGCCCGCTCCAGCCGCCGCGCCAGCAGCTGGCACAGCGTTCCGTGACTGATCCGCCCGTCGAAGGGATAGCAGACCAGGTAGTAGCGATTGCCGCGCTTGAACGTCTCCACCAGCATCTCGTCCTCGCTGGGGATGATCGAGCGCTGCTTCTGGACCTGCAGCCACTCGCGCATGTCCTCCGGCAGATGCCGCCAGCCGTCCTCGTCGGCGATCAACCGCCGCACCCTAGCTGCCAGATACGTCGACAGCGCGAACTTCGATCCGCCCCAGCTCGGCACCCGTGGGTCGGGATCCGGCGAAGGGAAGACGAAGGCGTCCATGCCCTCGACCGCATTCAGCTTCCAAACCTGGCCGCCGAACCGGAAGGTGTCGCCCGGCGTCAGCTGCTCAATGAAGCTCTCCTCCATCTCGCCGACCTTGCGTCCCCCGCGCTTGGCCGAGCCGACCCGGATCGAGATCATCGGGATGTCGACGATGGCGCCGATATTCATGCGATGTCGCTGCGCCGTGTGACCATCGCGCACCTTCCACATACCGTTTCGGCCGACGATGCGACGGAATCGGTCGTATGCCCGCAGCGCGTAGGCGCCGGTCGAGACGAAATCGACGACCCGGTCGAAGTCCTCACGGGTCAGGTCGCGGTAGGGCGAACAGGACCGGACCTCGTCGAACAGGGCGTCCTC
>JANNVY010000389.1:0-10745 GCA_031408375.1 Pseudomonadota bacterium
GCGCTCCGGCCGAGCGTCAGGTATTGGTGTTGACCTCGGGGTTGTTCGGGCACTGGGTCTCGACGGTGGCCTGGATCGCCATACCGGTGTAACCGTCCTGGTTATGGACCTCGACGGTCAGGGTGTGCGTCCCGGGGCTGACCGGCGCGTTGAAGTTGGCGAAATTGGCGGCCTGGAACCCGTACATGGTCGTCCCCGGCGTGCTGGCGATCGTCGCGCCGTCCAGCTTCACGGCGACGCGGTTGTCGGCGGCGGCCCGGCCCTTCAGCGTCACGCGGCCTCCGATCACACAACGCGGGACGACGAGCTTGATGGTGTAGATGTATGTGCCCGCCTGTGCGGTACTGGACGTGCCGTTGGCAGGCCCGACCCACGCGGCGCCGGCAAGCGGAGCCCAGTCGGAGAGGGACAGCGGTACTGCTGAGATGGTCCCGGAAACGCCAGGGCCCGAGACGGTCCAGCCGGGAGCGGCGCCTGAGCTGAATACAGCGACCTTCACCCTGCCGTCGACGCAGGTGCAGCATTCGATCTTGCCGGCCCGTTCCTGGCCGCCCGGGGGCCTTGTCGGCGTCTGGGCTACGCTGGCGGCGGGCAGGATTGCGGCCGCGACCGCCACCAGGGCGAACCTCGCCATGCTCGAACGCGTAACCATCAGAAGCCTCCCGTTGCCTGAGGCGTGGACTGTGCGTCGCCGCGCCGTCCGCGAGTATCCCGAGATCATGGGGGTCGGCAGTCGACCTCGGACCGGACGCGGCTTGCGCGCGGGCGCGCGAGTGCTAGGCTCCAGAACGGGCAGGTTGTAGGGGCGGACGGTCGATGCGGCCTTGGGCGGCGATCCCGATTGGCGTCCTTGCCGCTTGCCTGCTGCTGGGCCTGCTGGCCTGGTCGCGCGCCGCGCCGCCGCCGGCGGCCGCCGCACCGCGTTCGGGCATGGAGCTCCTGCAAGCCTATCGCTGCAGGGGCGCGGAGACGAAACGCGTCATCCTGCGCGGGGTGGAGGACGGGTTTTCCATCGCGGGCGCCGAGCCGATGCGTATTCGCGATGGCCGGCGCACGGCGCGGGTGCTCTCGTTCAAGACGGGCGCCTACGACATGAGCGAGCCCGATCACTGGCTGATCGACTACCTCGAAACCCCCGCCCGGATTTCCCGCGGCCTGATCGTGATCAGCCTCAAGCCGGTCAGCGAGGACGCCAACGACTTCGTGGCGATCGGCGATCTCGCTGACATCGACCGCGGAGAGTTCTTCCAGGCCCTGACATCGCAGCTGGCGTCACGGCCGGGCTGGAGACGGATCGGGTCCGTTCGCTACGCCGAGATCGGCGAGGTGCGCCTCGAGGCTCGCAGGGGCCGCATTGGGGATCCGCGGGCGGGCGACCCATCGCCGACGCTGCTGGACCAGGTGCGGGCCAGCGAGGGCACGGCCATGATCGATGTCCAGGTCGTGGACGACACCAGCGTCGATTTCATCGGCCTCGCCGTCTGCGAACAGCCGCCCGCCGGTATGGGCCTGACCTACGCCGAGGGGGTCCCCGTCGTCCCTGAAGGCCTTGTAGCTCTTGGCTGCTGGTCGGTGCGGGAGGGTGAGCATGTCTGCCAGCCGCTTCGGGGCGACACCCCTTGCGGGACCGTCCTGCCGGTCGCCTGCTTCCGCGGGCAGGAGGACCCGCCGCCTGTCGGCAGCAGCTATTGGGCCGCCTGGAGTGGCGGCGCCTTGCGGTTCTCCGCCCCCGTGGCCGCCTCCAGGTTTTCCAGGGTCGGCGACGTCAACGCCTTCTGCCGCGCCCAGTTCGGGCCCGACTGGCGCATCGCCAGCTATCATGACGGCCATGCCCCCGGGACCATTCTGGCGCGCGGCGACGCCCGGACGCTCTCAAGCAGGGTGTGGGTCGATATCCAGGACCAGCCCTACGCCACCTGCTGGGCCCGCTGATGGGGGCGGTCCGCGCCTCCGCCAGCCGGATCGCCATCCTGGAAGACGATCCGGCGCTGCGCGTCTATCTCGAAACGGTCATTCGCGACGCCCCGGGCCTCGAGCTGGCGTTCTCCGAAGGCACGGTCGCCGCGGCCATCGACGCCTGCGCCGGGACTCCGTTCGATCTCTGCCTCGTCGATCTCAACCTTCCGGACGGCAGCGGCCTCGAGTTCGTCGCCCACATGAAACAGGTCAGCGACGCCAAGTGCCTGATCCTGACGGTGCTGGGCGACCGCCAGAGCGTGCTGATCGCATTACATACCGGCGCCGACGGCTACCTGCTGAAGGATACCCCGCCGGAACTCCTGCGCCGGAACATCGAACTCACGCTCCAGGGTGAAACGCCGCTCAGCCCGCAGGCGGCGACCCATCTTCTGGAGATGTGGAAGGCGGCCGCCCCAACGCAAGCGGCTTCGCAGGGAGAGCAGTCCGAGGCCCTGACCGCGCGCGAGATCGATGTCCTGAAGCTGTTCTCGCGGGGCCTCAGCTATCGCGAAGCCTCTGACGCCCTCGGGATCTCCCAGCACACCATCGGCGACCACGTGAAAGCCATCCACCGCAAGCTCAGCGTCCATTCCCGCAGCGAGGCGATCTTCGAAGCCCGTCAGCTCGGCCTCATCTCGCCCATGGACTGATCATCCCCCGGCGTCGGCGCGCGGGTTTCCGGCAGGGGTATGGTCAGGCCGATACGCGTTCCACGCCCGTCCTCGCCCGCCCCGATCTCGAGCTCGCCCCCGAGTTGGCGGGCCCGGAAGGCCATGTTGGACAGGCCGCGCCCGCCGCCTTCGCGCCCCTTGTCGATGCCCTTGCCGTTGTCAGCCACTTCGACCCTGAAGCCACGTTCGCCTGCCCGCTCGACGACAATCTCCAGCCGGTCGCCGCCGGCGTGTGAGACAGCGTTGGAAATGGCCTCCTGCAACAGCCGGTAGACATTGAGCACCCAACGGGGGTCGTCGGTCGTCACCTCGAGGTCCTCGTCCTGGCGCCAGACGAGCGTCATCCCTGCGGCCTCCACCTGGGGCCGTACGCGGCTGCGAAAGATCGCCAGCTGCTGGGCCAGGGATTCACCGGTCGCATCCAGGGAATCGACCACCAGCCTCAGCTCCGCCAGACCCCCGACGAGTTCCCGCTCGACCTGGTCGATGCCGATGTGCCGGGCACGCACCCGCGCGATCAGCGAGATCAGCTGCCCGCCGATGCCATCGTGCATGTCGCGGGCGAGACGCTGGCGTTCCTCCAGGATCGCACCCCGCCGCATCTGCTGTTCCAGGGCCTGCGACTGGGTCTCGATCTCGTCGCGCTGCCGGCGCACCAGCCGCGCCAGGTCGAGCTGCGTGCTCGCAAACGTCGCCGCCGCCCTGGCCAGCACCAGTGTCGCCGCAATCGCGACCGCCGACAGCGATGCCAGGGCGCCGACGCCGTAGACCACGTCGAGACGGAAGACCCAGAGGCCGGAGAGGACTTCGAACGATCCCCACACGGCCGCAAAAGCGGTCACCACAACGATCGCCACCAGGGCGGTCAGGCCTGCCAGCGCCGGGAGGGCTGTCGATGGTTGCGGCCGGTCGGCTGTGGCGGCGCTCAGGACAAGGGCTGCGACTGAGGCAAGGATGCCCGTGGTGGCCGCCATGGCTGACAGATTCGGTTCAGTCTCCGTCAGGGCGAATGCCAGGTTGAAGCATGCCCCGGGAATGAGGACGCCGCAGCCCACCGCGAGCCAAGCCCGCAGTCCCGACAAGGCGCTCTCCTTCATCCAGATCAGCGCCAGGCAAAGCAGTGTAGCGCCCAGCAGCACGCGGTCAAAAGCCGGCCAGTAGGCGCCAAAGACCTCAAGGTGAAACGGGCCTCCGAGGTAGGCCCGCGCACCGACCGCCGCCGCCGCCGCCGCGATAGCGAGGAACGGCAGGGATGGGCGCCGTACCCCTGCCGCGGCCGCGCACAGAAGCGCCGCCACGGCTCCCAACAGGGACAGGGTCGGCCGAGCCATGGCGGTCCACATCCCGATCCGCTCCACGACCGGCCGCAGCACGGACACTGGACCGGCATAGAGCGGAGCGGTGAGCGCGCGTCCCCGCCCGTCCCGGACGATCAGGTCGTAGCGGTTTCGGCCCGGGTGGTAGAACTCGGGCGGGATCGGAAACAGCATCGGTGCGGCGCCGGGCGAAGTCAGGTAGGCGTCGGCGGCCAACTCGGCCGAGCGGGTCCCGATTCCGTTCACATAAAGTTCGGCACTGCCCGACCGGCCAAGCGCGAGCAAGGCTTCCGGGGGCCGTCGGGGATCCACCTGGCCGGCCAGGTGAGAGACCTGAACCGGCTCGCGGCCTCGCGGCGGCAGTTCGCCAAGCGGCCGAACCCGTTCGCCCTCAACCGGACGGCGCGGGGCCTTGTGAGGCCGCCCGATTATCCATTGCGTCTGCGCCGGGCTGATCTCGTAGCGGGCCAGCCGGCCCAGGTCCCAGGTGACCGCCGCGACCAGCATCGCCAGCACGCCGAGCGCGGCGAGCGCAGAGAACGCCAGAAGTCGCGCACGCCGGCGGCGCTGACCGTCGGCGCCCTCCGGCGACGACCTGGTTTTCTCCGCCGACATTTCCAGTCAGACCTCCCGGTTCCGCGTCAGCCTGACAGCCCATCGCCCACGCCGCCACCCCATGAGGTTGGGGGTACCCGCAGAGAGCCGGTCGGGCAGGCCCCGGTTTACCTTCAGCCCTCAACCGATTGAAGTATTTGAACCCAATTCCGGGTTCGTTTACAGCCAACCCATTGAATTAACACGAACCACCGCCGCTTTTGGTACCGTCGTTCAAGGTTCGGATCCTGGTTCCCCAGCCAACGCTCCCACAACGGTTTGGGCGTTTTCCTGGCAGTCCGAGATTGGCGCGGTTTGCGGGCCAGGCTGCAATTGGGTTCGCGAAACGCTCTGCAGACGCTTGGCAACGTCCGCCCCAGGTGGAAAGCAGAAGTTGAAACGCCTGCATCTCCCGGGATCCGCTCGCCGGGCACGGGGCGTTCCGGCATGGTCCTGCTGGTTCCAAACCGCGAATAGACCTGGAGTACACGGAATGTCCGACGCTTCGACCTACACTCCCCCCACGGTGTGGAGCTGGAACAAGGAAAGCGGCGGCCGGTTCGCCAGCATCAACCGGCCGATCGCCGGCCCGACCCAGGTCAAGGACCTGCAGGTCGGCAAGCACCCGCTGCAGCTCTATTCGCTGGGCACGCCGAACGGCGTGAAGGTTACGGTGATGCTCGAGGAGCTGTTGGCCAGGGGACACGCGGGCGCCGAGTACGACGCCTGGCTGATCAATATCAGCTCGGGCGACCAGTTCGGCAGCGGCTTCGTTGCAGCCAATCCGAACTCGAAGATCCCGGCCATGATCGACCATAGCGATCCAGCCAAACCGATCCGGATTTTCGAGTCCGGCGCGATCCTGATCCATCTGGCGGAGAAATTCGGTGAGTTCTTGCCGACCGATCCGGCAGCCCGGGCCGAATGCCTATCGTGGTTGATGTGGCAGATGGGCAGCGCGCCCTACCTCGGCGGCGGCTTTGGCCACTTTTACGCCTATGCGCCGTTCAAGATTGAATACGCTATCGACCGGTTCGCCATGGAGGTGAAGCGTCAGATGGACGTGCTCGACCGTCGGCTGGCTGAGAGCGAGTACCTTGCCGGGCCGGACTACACGATCGCCGACATGGCGGTCTGGCCCTGGTACGGGGCACTGGCCAAGGGCCTAGTCTACGAGGCCGGCGAATTCCTCCAAGTGCAGGACTACAAGAACCTCCAACGCTGGACCGACCAAATCGCCCGGCGTCCTGCCGTCAAGCGCGGCCGGATGGTTAACCGGGTCACGGGTGATCCCGCCAAATGCCTGCCCGAGCGCCACGACGCCGGCGACTTCGATACCAAGACGAAGGACAAGCTGGCCGAGGCGGAATGATCAAGGGGTAAGGGAGCGGCCTTGCCGACCGGGCCGACTTGGGGTGTCAGTACCGGCTCATGAGCCAAACGATCACCATGCCGACGACCGCAAGGACTGTTCCGATCCCTAGCACCCAACGTATGTGGCGGGTCTTTTGGCCGCCGCTCGCGTCGGTGGCGTTGATCGTCTCACCATCCCCGCCGGGGTTTAATTTCGGATTGTTTCCCATCGAGACCCAATGCGTCACTGGGCAAATGGATGCATTGACCATTTTTCAGCGCGGCTCTGGCGACACGATCTAGAGGCTGCCGGCCGCGGCTGCCGCCCGACAAAAAGCGGACTCCGCCAATGTCAGGATCCGATCACCAAGCGGCCTGAGATGGCGGGACGCGGAGGGCAAGCAATTTCCCCAAACCGAATTCAGTCGGCTCGGCCACCAGATTTCGTTTGGCGCGTTATCGAGACCCGCTCCCGTGGACACCGACCATGAAAATTCTGATCGTTTTGACATCGCACGGCAAGCTCGGCAGCTCCGGGAAGAAAACCGGCTTCTGGCTCGAAGAGCTCGCCGCTCCCTATTACGTTTTCAAAGCAGCGGGTGCCGAGATCACCTTGGCCTCGCCCCTGGGAGGACACCCGCCGCTGGACCCCAATGGCGACGCGGCTGACGCGCAGACAGACGATACCCGCCGGTTCAAAGCAGACGCCGAGGCCACGGCCGCCTTGGCGGCCACCCAAAGGTTGTCGGAGATCTCCGTCGCAGACTTCGATGCCGTATTCTATCCGGGTGGGCATGGTCCGCTTTGGGACCTTGCCGAAGACCCGATTTCAATCGGCTTGATTGAAGCGGCCATCAAATCCGGAAAACCTGTCGCCGTCGTCTGCCATGCGTCAGGCGCGTTGCGCCACGTGAAGGGACCGGACGGGCAGGCGCTGGTCCGAGGCAGGGCCGTGACCGGTTTCACCAATTCCGAGGAGGCGGCGGTGGGCCTGACCGACGTCGTGCCGTTCCTGGTAGAGGACATGCTCAAGCAGAACGGCGGGGACTATTCAAAGGGCGCCGACTGGAGTGCGCACGTGGTCGCGGATGGTCTCCTGATCACCGGCCAGAATCCCGCGTCCTCTGGACCCGCCGCGAGAGCGCTCCTCGAGAAGCTAGGCTGAACAGCTGATGGTTCCTGGCCACGAACGTCCGCTTCGGGTCGGAAGCGGAAGTTGGTCTGTTCAATCGGGTGAAGCTTGGTCCGCCGGTCGTTTACCGGGACGCACAACGGATTGAGATGTCCGCACCGGATTCCGCTCCGTTTTACAGCCAACCCATTGAATCGACACGGACCGCCACCGCCTTTGGCGCCGTCAGTCCAGGTTCGAGCCCTGGTTCCCCAGCCAACGCTCCCTCAACGGTTTGAGCGTTTTCCAGACAACCAGAATCCGGCGCGTCTTACGGACCGGATACATTGTTGGTACCGATCGGTTCTCCCCGTGCCTCTCCGTGTATTGGGGCGACAACGGGGCAACGCTTTAACTGGGGCAAGCTGTCAGTCTCGATCCCTGCCACGCCAATGAAGGGAACCGCTATGGCCGACGGCCACAGGATTGTCGCCGTGATCGGCGCCGGCATTGCGGGGTTGGCCTGCGCGACGAAACTCGGTCGGGCAGGTCACGATGTACATCTGTTCGACAAGGCGCGTGGCCCCGGCGGGCGAATGTCCACTCGCAGGATCCAGACACCCCTCGGCGAAGCCAGTTTCGACCATGGCGCCCAGTATTTCACATCCCGGGGCGCCAGCTTTCGGTCACAGGTCGAGCGTTGGGCGGAACAAGGGATCGCGGCGCCCTGGCCCGCCGCAGGTAAGGACGCCTGGGTCGGGGCGCCCGGCATGAGCACCCCCATCAGGGCGCTGGCCTCAGAACAGTCCGTGATGTGGAACTACCCGGTCGACGGCTTGCTACCCGATGCCGGAGGCTGGCGTCTGCGTGGCGAACACCGCCTGTCGGGTGTCTTCGATGTCGTTGTCCTGGCTATCCCGGCTGAGCAGGCGGCGGTCTTGCTCGCCACGCATGACCCCGCGTTGGCGGCCAAAGCCGCGGCGTCAAGGACCTCGCCGTGCTGGACGGTCATGGCCGCCTTCGACCAACGCCTGCCTGTTGAAGCGGATATTCTACGCGACCGTGGTCCGCTTGGCTGGGCTGCGAGGAACAACTCCAAGTCCGGTCGCGGCGAACTCGAGACCTGGGTCTTGCAGGGGAGCCCGGGCTGGTCGCAGGATCACCTTGAGGATCCGGCAGATGCGGTCTGCGATGCCTTTCTGGAGGTCCTTCAGCAAACCCTCGGCCACGATCTTCCCAGGCCGATCATGATTCAGGCCCATCGCTGGCGGTTTGCGCGTTCAGCCAACGGTGAGGACGGCGCCCTATGGTCGCCGCAGACCGGCCTTGGCTGTTGCGGGGACTGGCTGACTGGGCCGCGGGTGGAATGCGCCAGGGACTCCGGCGAGGCCCTCGCCGCCCGACTAATCGCCGATCCGGCGTTGGCCAAAACCTAGGCGCCGAAGACTGCTCATAGGGGCGCCGTCAGCCCAAACCTGGTCACTTGACCCCTGAAGCTCCCCCAGTAGACGCCATTCCCGAAGAACTGGGTCGTACCGGGCTGTGGCGCATTCAGTCTCAGTTGCGTGAGTCATGACGAGAGCAAGTCGCAACTGATCCAACCATAAATTCTGACCGTAGGATGGACACAGGATCAAGGAGCATTGGCGATGAAGCGGCTGGTCATCTTCGTTTGGAACTATCTCTTCAATCATCAGGTGAGCCCGCTGCGGCACATCTCTGATGTTGCGATCCGCCACTATGTTCTTCAGGCGTTGGGGTTCATGTGGGCGGTCAGCTTCTGCGTGGCGATCGGCAGCTACACCATGCTCGCGGCGAGCGTCATCGGACACGCCGTCTTGATCGGGGCTGTGGCGATCACCGTCGCCACCTACACCGCGGCTTCAGTCAGACCTTCTCTTTTCAAGGCCAGTTCCGGTCGCCGGCCGGATGGCGAGCACGAGTGAGTGCGCCGAAATCCGAGAGCCACGAAGGCGTAGAGAAAAATGCAGTCACGTCTTGCAAAGCGGCGGATGGCCGCTGATTGTTGACCAAGCGAGCTGACGCTCATCATGAAGAGATCCGACAGACATGAGCCCGGCGATGGACATTGATATCGGCATCCCTGCCGACAAACGAGCCGCCATCGCCGAGGGCCTCTCCCGGCTCCTCGCGGACAGCTACACCTTGTATCTCAAGACCCACAACTACCACTGGAACGTCACCGGTCCGATGTTTCAGACCCTGCATCTGATGTTCATGACGCAGTACACGGAGCTGGGCCTGGCCGTCGATGACATCGCCGAGCGTATCCGCTCCCTGGGTCACCCCGCGCCGGGCAGCTACGCGGAGTTCGCCAGGCTTTCGGTCATTGAGGAGGATGTGGCGGTTCCAACCGCGAGCAAAATGATCGCCAATCTGGTCATGGGGCATGAAGCGGTGACCCGCACGGCCCGACAGGTCTTCCAGATCGCTGCCGATGCCAACGATGAGCCGACCTGCGACCTGCTGACTCAGAGAATGCAAGTATCCGAGAAGACAGCCTGGATGCTGCGCAGCCTGTTGGAGCCCGCGTGACGGCCTGCCGGAGAACGAACTTGTCTACGCCAGGCAACGGTCACCCGCTGCGCGGCTGCCCGCCAGCCAGATGACGACCCGGAAAAGTCCTTGTCGCAATCCCGAGCCCTCTGGGCACATGAAGTTGATGAGCAGGCGTGGCGATGAAGGCCAGGAAGAAGAGTGACTTTCCAACCAAGGTCTGTCCGGCTTGCCAGCGTCCGTTCGCATGGCGTCGGAAATGGGCCGCCTGCTGGGAGGAAGTCCGGTATTGCTCCGACCGATGTCGGGGCCGGCGATGCTCCCTGGCCTGACCACCAGCGCCAACGGCAACCCCCGCCGCAGCTCCTCCAGGTCCCCCGGATCAATATCCGCATTTTGGCGTAGCGTAGTCGGGCCGGACGTCAAAGGCGCTCTACCGGTCGTCGCCTCAACTTCCGCTTTGGATCAGCAACAGGCGATGACCCATTCAGCCGAGTGGGGTTTGGTCGCTGGTCGTTTACGGTGAACCAGCAGGCCTGTCCGACATGGCCAGCGTCCGGCTTTGCGAGGCGGATCGCTAAGGGCAGCGTTCAGCGGACGTCAGGCGGACGTTGGTCGCCGTCAGGGGGACCTGCCGGTCGCCATCGCTCGTCGAGATCGTCGCTGTGCCGGCGAAGGTGGCGGGGACTTCGCCGCTTCCGTCCGCGGACCTGACCGCGTCCCTCCGGACCGGGCCTGCAAGCGTGAGCAGCGCGAACTCCTTCAGGGCCGCAGGACTGGCCTCGCGGAGCCAGGCCGCCCCATGGCTGCCCTCGCCTTCCAGAACCCCTTCCGGTGTGAGGCCGCCGCCGGCGGTGACGGTCCAGCCCGCCGGGATACGGCAGACCGCATTGAACGTCGCGCCCCAGGTCGAAAGCGCGAAGCCTTCCAGGCTCTCACGCGGCCGAAGGGGAACATCGACGATGGAGACCAGGTAGGTCTGCGGCGGGTCCGCCAGGACGGGACCGGACGCCAGCAGGATCAGCGGCAGCAACATGTTCATGGGGCGATCATCCGCCTGCTCTCAGGGATCCGCAATGGGTCGGAAGGGGACATTCGCTCCATCTGGCCCGGGGTTCGCCCCTCCCCAACCCAGCCATTTGAGCGCCCGAGGGGAGCCACCGAATCCCTGATCGGCAGTTCCGCTCCTCAGGCCTTCTCGATGGCCGCTGCGATCTCGTCGGG
>JANNVY010000390.1:0-2984 GCA_031408375.1 Pseudomonadota bacterium
GCGGCGTCGTCGGTCATTTCTTCGGCCTTGGGCCAGTCGTCGTGGGCGGCCATCAGGCGGTCGTAGCGGAAGGCCTGGGGCGTCTGGGCGCGCCAGAGGCCGTCCCGGGACAGGGTGGCTTCGACGCGGCCATCGCCGCCGCGCTTGAGCGTGTCGGCGACCGGCAGGGCAGGGACCGCGCCGTCAGCGTCCTTCAACGCCGCCAGCAGGCGTCCGACCACAGCTGTCGGCAGGAAGGGCCGCGCTGCGTCGTGGATCAGCACCGCGTCTGGCGGATTGTCGGCAAGCGCCTGCAGGCCGTTGTGGACCGAGGCGGCGCGGGTCTCGCCCCCGGCCACGAACATCACGGCAAGACCTTCCAGGGCGGCGATCGCTTCGGTCTCGCCGCCGGGCGGAATGACGGCCACCACCTGACGCGCGCCGGCGGCCAGCATCGCCTCGACCGACCAGCGAATGACCGGCCGGCCCCCGACGGAGCGCCACTGCTTGGGTCCGCCCGCGCGGGCGCCGGATCCGCCGGCTGCGATGATGGCGTCGAAGGTCATGTCCGCCTCCATCGGCCATGGCCGCCTCCGGTGCAAGACTGGACGCGAGCCGGGGCATGGGTCACAACCCGCCGCCATGAGCCAGGGCTTCCAGATCGGCGACGTCCAGATCGGCGGCAAGGTGTTGATCGCCCCGATGACGGGCATCAGCGACCTGCCGTTCCGGCGCGCCGCGTCACGCCTGGGCGCGGCCTATGTGGCGACCGAGATGGTCGCCTGTTCGGAGCTGGCGCGGGGCCGCCCGGACGTGGTGCGCCGCGCCGCCGTGGGCGAGGGATTGCCGCTCACCGTCATCCAGCTGGTCGGCCGCGACCCGGAGATGATCGCCAAGGGCGCCGCCATGGCCGCCGCCGCCGGCGCCGACATCATCGACCTGAACTTTGGCTGCCCGGCCAAGGAGGTCAGTGGCCGCGCTTCGGGATCTGCACTGATGCGCGACCTCGACCACGCCTGCCGGGTGCTGGAAGCCGCCGTAGGCGCCACCTCGCGGCCGGTGACCTTGAAGATGCGCCTGGGCTGGGACGATGCCTCGCGCAACGCGCCCGTGCTGGCGCAAAGAGCAGAGGCGCTTGGCATCGCGGCGGTGACGGTTCATGGCCGCACGCGCCAGCAGTTCTACAAGGGCGTCGCCGACTGGCAGGGCGTCGCCGAGGTTAAGCAGGCCGTCCGCATCCCGGTGATCGTCAACGGCGACATCGTCGACGCGGCGTCTGCCCGCCGCGCCCTGTCGATCTCGGGAGCCGACGCCGTCATGCTGGGGCGGGGTATCTATGGCCGCCCATGGCTGGCGGCGGAGATGGAGCGGGCGTTGGCCGGTGACGAACCCGATGCCCAGCCGTCGGCCGACGCGCGGCTGGCGCTCGTTCTGGAACACTTCCGCGAAAGCCTGGCCTTCTACGGCGACAAACTGGGACTCAATACGTTCCGCAAACACCTTGGCTGGTACATCGAGAATGCGCCCTGGCCTGATGCCCCCGAAGAGCGCCGCGCCGCCAAGGCTGCGATCTGCCGCCTGGCCACGCCGGGCGAGGTCGAGACAGCGTTGATCCATTTGTGGACAGGCGAACCCGCGGTTCTCGCCGCCTGAAAACCTGCGGACGCGCCGCTGTATTAACGCAACATCACTGTTGATTCCATGGCACAGGTTCTGCATAGCTGATCGCCATGCTGGACGCCTTCACGCGCAAGGGAGCACCCGCCTTTTCAGCCATCCAGGCCTGGCCCAAGGCGGGACAGGGCAGGGTGCTGTTCGGTGCGGTCTATGCGCTGGCCGCCGTGGTCACCGCCGTGGCCATCTGGCTGGTGGCTTCCGCGCCCGGCGCCGGCCCCATCAGTCCCGCCACCCAGGTCCTGCTCTGGGTGCTGATCGCCAACCTGCTGGTCATCCTGGGCCTGGCCGCCGCCGTGGTCTGGCGCGTGGTCAAGCTGACCCGCGAGCGCGAAACCGACGCCGGGGCCCGTCTGCGCCTGCGTTTCGTGCGCCTGTTCGCCATCGCCGCCGTGGTTCCGGCCGTGATCGTGGCCCTGTTCTTCGGGGTCCTGGTCACCCGGGGCGTCGAGAACTGGTTCAGCCATCGGGTTCGCACTGCGGTCGAAAACGGTGCGACTGTCGCGCGCTCGTTCATCAACCAGCAAGCCAGCGGCGCTGCTTCCGACCTGTCAGCCATGGCCCAGGACCTGCTTCAGCCGCAGGTCGTGGCGATGTTCCCGAACCGTCTGACCTACTCCCAGGCGCTTGAGCAGCTTGCCCAGTTTCGTGAGTTCAAGGCGGTCTATGTGATTGACGGGCAAGGACAGATTCTGGCGAGGGCGGAA
The DNA here is from genome assembly GCA_031408375.1 of Pseudomonadota bacterium. Classification (GTDB taxonomy): domain Bacteria; phylum Pseudomonadota; class Alphaproteobacteria; order Caulobacterales; family Caulobacteraceae; genus JAEZEZ01. The sequence goes on from JANNVY010000390.1 coordinate 2,361, forward strand.
GCCCCGCAGGCTCCGCCCTATGCCGCGCCGCCGCCATCGACCATCGCCAAGGCCAGGGGCGGGGAAACGACGACAGGGCTCTACCCCGACCCGGACCTGATCCGGGTTGTCACCCGGCTCGACGGCTATGGGCGAGACACCTACCTGTATGGCGTACGCATGCTGGAGAAACCGACCGGCTGGAAGACGGGCGATCCAGGTATGGTGGAGAGCCTGCGAAGCGCGGAGGACGCCACGGTCGCCTATCGCGAGGCCGATGAAAGTCGCGCCCGCATCCAGTCGGCCTTCATTCTGGTCTACGTCGAGACCGCCCTGCTGGTGCTGGTGGGCGCGATCTGGCTGGGCATGACCGCCGCCGGCGCCATTGCCGCCCCCGTGGCGCGCCTGGTGCAGGCCGCCGATCGCGTGGCCTCGGGCGACCTGAACGTCCGGGTCGAAGCCGACAAGGACGCCGAGGAAATCGCCGTATTATCGCGTGCATTCAATCGTATGACGAGCGATCTTCAGACACAACAGGAGGCGTTGAAGTTTGCCTCCGCCGAGGCGCAAGGCCGTCGCCGCTTCATCGAGACCGTGTTGACCGGCGTCAGCGCTGGCGTCGTGGGGCTTGATGCAAAAGGTCGG
>JANNVY010000391.1:0-4692 GCA_031408375.1 Pseudomonadota bacterium
GAAGGCGTGGAAATGATCATGCCCGGCGACAACGCCGAGCTTGAAGTCGAGCTGATCACCCCGATCGCCATGGACCAGGGCCTGCGCTTCGCCATCCGCGAAGGCGGCCGTACGGTCGGCGCCGGCGTCGTCGCCAAGATCCTCAAGTAAGCATAACCAACGCCTCCAAGCGCTGACCATTGAAGCGGCTCCGCAGCGATGCGGGGCCGCTTTTTCTTTGCGCAGGCGACAGGTGTGCGGAGTGTGGGACGCGGGCGGGGAACGCAGTTAGAAAAGCGCCATGGCGCCCGACTTCGAAACTCTCAGGCAGTTCGCCCACACGCTCGCCGACGCCGCGCGCGCGGTCACCCTTGCCCACCGCCCTCCGGGGTCCAATGTCGTCGACAAGAACGCCGGCGGGCTGTTCGATCCGGTGACGGAAGCCGACCGCCAGGCCGAGCAAGTGCTGCGGGGGCTGATCGAGGCTCGGTTTCCCGGCCACGGGATAAGCGGCGAGGAGTTTCCCGACCGTCCCGGCTCGGGTGACCTTTCGTGGAGCCTCGATCCCATCGACGGGACGCGGTCTTTCATCTGCGGCCTGCCGACCTGGACCACCCTGATCGCCCTGTTGCAGGATGGCCGCCCGATCCTGGGCGTCATCGACGCGCCGCGCCTGGGAGAGCGCTACCTCGGTCTCGCCGGCGCCGCTGTGTTGACCGGGTCCGACGGAACCGGGACCCGGCTCAAGGCCAGCGGTTGCACGCGGCTGGCGCAGGCGCGGCTGGCCACCACCGATCCCTTTCTATTTGAGGGCCCCGAGGCTGAGAGCTTCGATCGCCTTCGTTGCGGCTCCATGACCCAACGCTATGGCCAGGACGCCTACGCCTACGCGCGACTGGCGGCGGGTGCGATCGACCTCGTGGTCGAAAGCCAGCTGAAGCCCCACGACTACAACGCCCTGATCCCCGTTATCCGCGGCGCGGGTGGGGTGGTCACTGATTGGCGGGGCGGCGAGGCCTTCGAAGGCGGGCGTATCGTCGCTGCCGCCACCCGCGAACTGCTCGACGAAGCCCTGGCCCTGCTCGACGCCTAGCGGGCGCGCTCCGCCAGACGGGCGGCCACCTCGTCCCAGCCGAAGCCGCGCGCCTGCATCAGAACGGTCAGGTGATAGACCAGGTCCGCCACCTCCTCCGCACAGCCGTCGGAGTCGCGCGTCACCGCGGCCAGCGCCACCTCCACGCCCTCCTCGCCGACCTTCTGGGCTATGCGCCCGATCCCGGCCTGCAGCAGTTTGACCGTATAGCTGTCGGATTCCCCCGCCTCGGCGCGGGCGCGCACGGTCCGGGCAAGCTGGCCCAGGACTCCGACGCCGGTAGCTCCAGCCTCCGCGAAGCAACTCACCGTGTTCAGATGGCAGGTCGGGCCGTGGGGCTCGGCCAGCATCAGGATCGTGTCGTTGTCGCAGTCGAGGTAGGTGGCGCGAAGAACCAGGGTATTGCCGCTGGTCTCGCCCTTGCGCCATTGAACGCCGCGCGAGCGGCTGAAGAAGGTCACCAGGCCGTCAGCCAGGGTCGTCGCCAGCGCGTCGCGATCGACATAGCCCAGCATCAGCACCTGCAGCGTCTCGGCGTCCTGCACTATGGCCGGGATCAGGCCGTCGCCCTTGGCCCAGTCACAGGCGTCCAAGTCGGCCGCGCTCAGCGGCGTATTTCGATTCCGCATCGGGCGAGGTGCTCCTTGAGGTCGGGAATGGCGATCAGCCGGTCGTGGAAGACGGTGGCGGCGAGCGCCCCGCTGGCGCCGGCCAGCAGGAAGGCGTCGCGGAAGTGGTCGGGCGTTCCCGCGCCGCCCGAGGCGATGACGGGAACCGTGACGGCGTCGACCACTTCGGCGGTGTGGGCGATGTCGTAGCCGTCGCGCACGCCGTCGCGCGACATGCAATTCAAGACGATCTCACCCGCGCCCAGCTCGACGGCACGGCGCACCCAGTCGAGCGTCGTCAGCCCAGCGTCGCGGGTCGCGTCCGGGTCGCCTGTGTACTGCTTGACGACATAACCGGCGGGCGTGGCCAGGCTGTCGACGCCGATGACAACACACTGGCTGCCGAAGTCCCGCGCCAGCTCTTCCATCACGGCGGGGCGCTCGAGCGCCGGGGAGTTGATCGAGACCTTGTCGGCCCCGGCCTCCAGGCAGGCGGCGGCCTGGTCGCGGCTGCGGATGCCGCCCGCGACGGTGAAGGGGATGTCGATGACGTCGGCGATCCGCCCAACCCAGGCCAGGTCCAGGCTGCGCCCTTCAGGGCTCGCGGTGATGTCGTAGAAGACCAGTTCGTCGGCGCCCTCGTCGCGATAACGCAGGGTGTGCTCGACGATGTCGCCCACGTCGCGGTGGTCGCGGAAGCGCACGCCCTTCACCACGCGGCCGTCGCGCACGTCCAGGCACGGGATGATCCTAGCCGCGGGCATGGGCCAGAGCCTCCTCGAGCGTAAAGCGGCCTTCCCACAACGCCTTGCCGACCACGGCCCCGGCGGCGCCGGCGGCCGCGAGCGCGCCGAGATCGTCTGCATTCGTGACGCCGCCCGAGGCCTGCACGTCGATCTCCGGCAGCCGCTCGACCAGTTCGCTGAGCAAGGTCAGGTTCGGCCCGCGCAACATGCCGTCACGGCCGATGTCGGTGACCAGCAGATGCTTCGCTTGCGGGAAGGATTTGACCACAGACCACAGGGTCAGGTCGGTCGTCTCGGCCCATCCAGAGACCGCGACCAGGGGGCCTGCAGCGGTCAAGCGCACGTCGAGCGCCAGGGCGATCCGCTCGGGGCCGTGTCGATCGAGCAGGGCGCTGACCACCGCCGGATCCCGTACCGCCAGGCTGCCGATGACCACGCGGCTGACCCCGGCTTCGAGCAGGCGCTCGACCTGTTCGGGCGCACGCACACCACCGGCGACCTGAAGCGACAGGGACGAGGTCGCGGCGAGGTCCGCGAGCATCGCGTGCTGGCGCGGCGCGCCGTCGCGGGCGCCGTCGAGGTCGACGACGTGAGCCCAGCTCGCCCCGGCGGCCGCATAGCGGGCCAGCGCCTCGGCCGGCGTCGACGGATAGACGACGGCGTCGTCGAAACGCCCCTGGCGCAGGCGCACGCAGCGCCCGTCCATGAGGTCGATGGCAGGGTAGAGGATCATAGCGCCAGAAACCCTCGCAGGAACCGGGTCCCGGCGGGACCGGAGCGTTCTGGGTGGAACTGCGCGCCCATCACATTGCCCTGCCGCACGACCGCAGGGACCGGGCCGCCGTGGCTGGCGGTCGCCAACGTCCAGGTTCCGTCCTCACAGGCGAAGCTGTGGGCGAAGTAGACGTAGTCGCCGTCGGCCAGGCCAGGCGTTTCCTTCGCCACGGACAGTCGGCTCCAGCCCATGTGCGGCACCGTCACGCCCGGAGACGGCCGCAGCCGCCGAACCCCGCCGCCAATAAGGCCGAGGCAGGCGGTGTCCTGCTCTTCACTCATCTCGAACAGCAGCTGCATGCCCAGGCAGATGCCCAGCACCGGCTGGGTGAGCTCGCGCAGGACCTCCGTCAGGCCGAGTTCGGCGATCCGCCCCATGGCGTATCCCGCCGCGCCCACGCCCGGCAGCACGACCCGGCGGGCGGCGCGCAGCACGTCAGGGTCGGCGGTGCGCGTCGCCTCTACTCCCAGCCGCTGGAACGCCCGGGCGATTGAGCCCAGGTTGCCGTAGCCGAGGTCGACGATGGCCAGGCTCACAACACGCCCTTGGTGCTGGGCAAGGCTTCGCCGGAGGTCGCGAGAGCCTGGCGCAGGGCCCGGCCGAACGCCTTGAAGCAGGCCTCGGTCTTGTGGTGGTCGTTGTCGCCCTCGACGCGCACGTGCACGGCCGCGCCGAGGCTTTCGGCGATGGAGCGGAAGACGTGGGCGGTCATCTCGGTCGGGTAGTCGCCGATGTGACTGGCGGCGAAGTCGCCCTCGAACCTGCAGAACGGTCGCCCCGACAGGTCGACCAGCACCTGGGCCTGGGCCTCATCCATGGGCAGCGCGAAGCCGAACCGGCCGATGCCGCGCCGTGACGCCAGCGCCTTGGACAGCGCCTGGCCAAAGGCGAGGGCGCAGTCCTCGATGGTGTGGTGGGCGTCGATCTCCAGGTCGCCCTCGCAGGCCAGGGTCAGGGCGAAGCCGCCGTGGGCCGCGACCTGGTCGAGCATGTGATCGTAGAAGCCGACGCCGGTATCGATCCGGCGCGGGCCGTCCCGGTCGAGGTCGACGGAGACGGCGATGCGGGTCTCGCGGGTCTCGCGCACCACCTCCGCCCGCCGGGTCGCGGGGCGGTCATCGGCAACGCCGAAGGCGGAAAGCGCCAGGCGGTTCTCCTCCTCGGTCCCGATAGTCAGTCGCACGCCGCCGGGCGCCGCCAGGGGGCGGAAGCGCACCCGGATTGCGAGGCTGCGCAGCCACGGCGCCCCGGCTGGGGGATCGTCGACCACAATCCGGGCTCTTGGCCCGAGCACGCCCTTTTGCCAATCAGGCATCGCGTTGTACGCCTGGGCACCCTTCCGCACCGACTCCCAAAAGGCGCGGCTCTCGGGGTCATCTAGTTTCGCTTTGAACGTCATGATCCTGCCCCCTCGGTTGCAACCGTCCCCGGCCAGTATGGTTCGACCAGTGTGGGTTCCGGAAATTCTGACCCCTCTTTTCCAGAAATTCT
>JANNVY010000392.1:0-4661 GCA_031408375.1 Pseudomonadota bacterium
GGGTCATCTCCGGGTTGTCCTTCAGGATCAGGGCGTTGGCGGCCCGCGCGTCGCCGTTCAGATAGGCCGTCCATCCTGCCGCCGAGGCCTCAGCGAAGGCCTTCACCGCCGCCGGATTGGCCGCGATGAGGCGGTCGGGCATCAGCACCATGGCGGCGTAGGAGGGATAGCCCTCATCGGCCAGAAGGAAGACCTTCGGTTTGAACCCGGCTTCCTTCTCGACGGTGTAGGGCTCGCTGGTCAGGTAACCCTGCTGCACGGCGCGGGGGTCGGCCAGGAAGGGCGCGAGGTTGTAGTTGTACTTGCGCACCTGATCGTCGGTGAACCCGTACTTGGCCTTCAGCCACACCCAGAAGGCGGTGACCGAGGCGTCGGCGAGCAGGAAGGGGCGGCCCTTGAGGTCGGCGATGGATTTGAGCGCCGGGTCCGGGTGGGCCAGCAGGACCTGCGGGTCCTTCTGGAAGAAGGCGGCGACCGCCTTCACCGGCGCCCGCTCCTGGGCCAGGTTCATCTGGATGAAGCTGTTGGAGCCCATGCCGGCCTCGACCGCGCCGGAGGCCAGCAACTGGGGCACGTTCACGCCCGGCCCGCCCTGGATAATCTCGACGTCCAGCCCGCGTTTGGCGAACTCGCCGGTGGCCAGCGCCTGGTAGAAGCCGCCGTGTTCGGCCTGGGCGCGCCAGTCGGTGGCGAAGCGGATGCGGGTGGTCTGTTTGGCGGGCGGGTTCGCCTTGCCCGGCGCGGTTTCCTTGCGCGGGCCGCAGGCGGCCAGACCCGTCCCGGTCAGGGCGGTCGCGCCGATCATCCCAAGGGCCGTTCGCCGGTCCATGCAGCCTCCCGTTGGACGGGCAGACCCTAGGACGGAGCGGGCGTTTCGGGAAGGGTGCGCAGAACGCGGAAATGCGTGGAGCAGGGCCCCAAACGCAGCGAGGGGACGATGCTCGGGCGGTGAAGCCTCTACATCGTCCCCCCACCAAGTCCGGTTTGGACTTGTGTCCTCGAGCCGCGTTCCGGGTTTCGACTCCGGGTTTCCCCTTTGTCATCCTCCGGTCCGGCTGTCCTTGGGCGCTTCGGGGTCACCCCCTCGGGCCTTCCAGTCAGCTCCCGTTTCGCCTGCGTCCTGAGGTTGCCCTCTCCCGGCCGGCGCCTCGGAAGTCCCTCGGCCCACTCACTCTGCTTGGCTTGCCGGGGTCTCGCAACAGGCCGTTTTCGGGGGGCTGTGCACAGGTCCAGCTGGGCCTGGGGACAACATGTGGGAGCGGCCGGGGCGGTTGCGGAACAGCGTTCAATTTCAAACGGCTGACTTGTCCACAGGAATCCCGGATTCCTCTTGCGGGGCAGGGTTTTGAGCGAGGGGCATGGCCGGGGCAAGGCCTTGCGTCAGGGGTGCGTGGTCAGGGTCGAATTGACCGCACCCGAGCGCCGCCGTAGCGCAAGTTCGCACGCCGGGGGCGGGACGAGGACGAAGCGTGCTTTGAGGCCGGGCTAACCCGCGCGCTTTTCCTCAAGCACGAGCCACTCTTCCTCGACCGCCGCGAGCTGCTCGCGGTCGGCGGTGACGGCTTTCATCAGGCGGTCGAACCCCTTGGGGTCGCGCGCATAGAGGTCCGGATCGTGCAGGGCGGCCTCGTGCTTTTCGATGCTGGCCCGCAGCGTGGGCATCAGCTTTTCGACTTCCTCCAGCCGCCGTGCGTCCTTGTAGGTCAGCTTCACGGGTTTGGCGGCGGCCGGCGCGGGCGCGGAGGCGACCTTCACCGTCGCCCTGGCTTCGGGCCTGGCGGCGGCCGTTTCCGGCTCATCGAAGAAATTGGGGTTCTGGCGCACGAAGTCGGTCCAGCCGCCGGGCGTCTCGACCGCCCCGCCGCGGCCGTCGATGGCGATGGTCGAGGCCGCCAGCCGGTCGATGAAGTCGCGGTCGTGGCTGACCAGGATCAGGGTGCCTTCGTAGTCGGCCAGCATGTCCTCAAGCAGGTCCAGCGTATCCATGTCGAGGTCGTTGGTCGGCTCGTCCAGCACCAGCAAGTTGGCGGGGTTGGCGAGCGCGCGAGCCAGCAGCAGACGATTGCGCTCGCCGCCCGACAGGGTCGAGACCGGCTGGCGCAGCTGGTTCTCGTGGAACAGGAAGTCCTTGGCGTAGGCCGCCACGTGCTTGGAATGGCCGCGCACCAGTATGGAGTCGCCTCCCAGGGGGGTGAGCGCGTCCCAGAGCGTCATGTCGGTGCGCAGGTCCGCGCGCGCCTGATCGAGGTAGGCGACCTCCAGCCCGGTCCCTACGCGCACGCTGCCCGCGTCAGGCTCCAGCTCGCCCAGCATCAGCTTCACCAGGGTCGTCTTGCCCGCCCCGTTGCCGCCGACGATGGCGATGCGGTCGCCGCGGCGGATGCGGGTCGAAAACGACTTCAGGATCACCCGCTCGCCGAAAGCCTTGGCCACGCCCTTCAGTTCGGTGACCAGCTTGCCAGAATAGCCGCCGGCGTCGACCTGCAGATCCAGCGCCCGGGTCTGGTCCTTCATGATGGCGGCGCGCTGCAGGCGCATGGCGTCCAGCGCGCGGGCCCGACCCTCGTTGCGGGTCCGCTGTGCGGTAATGGAGCGGTAGAAGGTGTAGGTCTCGCGCTCGATAGCCTTGGTCAGGCGGCGCAGGTTTTCCTGCTCTTCCGCCTCCATCTTGCCGGCCCAGACTTCGAAGGCGGCGAAGCCCTTTTCCAGCATGCGCATCTTGCGATGGGCCAGCCAGAAGCAACGGCCGGTCATCCGCTCCAGGAACGCCCGGTCGTGGCTGACGATCAGGGCTGCGGCGTGGGACGCCTTCAGCTCGGTCTCCAGCGTCTGGATGGCGAAGATGTCGAGGTGGTTGGTGGGCTCGTCCAGCAGGATCAGGTCCGGTTCGGCGGCGAAGGCGCGGGCCAGGGCGGCGCGGCGGATCTCGCCGCCGGACAGGCCGCGCGTGGATTTCTCCGGGTCCATGCCCCAGACCGCCAGGGCGGCATCCGCCGCCCAGGGCTGGGCGCCGCCGGCCACGACGTGGTCGCGCAGGGTCGCGCCCTCGATGATCGGCTCTTGCGTGACGAAGGCGATGTTCAGGCCGGGCTTGACGACACGCTCGCCACTGTCGGCCTCGATCTGGCCGGCGATGATGCGCATCAGGGTCGACTTGCCCGCCCCGTTTCGGCCGACCAGGCAGGCGCGGGTGCGCGGCGCGATGGCCAGGTCGACGCCGTCGAACAGCATCACCGGGCCGTCCTTGAGGCGGACGTCCTTCAGGGACAGGAGAGGCGGGCGTGGGGACATGGGGGGCGGTTGGTAGCGGGTCGCGGGCCCGGGCGGAAGGGCCCAGACCGCTATGCCGTGGTCAGAACCCGATCCAGCGCGCCGCCAGCAGTCCCAGGGCGATGATGATCATGGGTCCGAATACCCGCAGGGTGTGGCGGGTGCAGCGTTCGGGGAAGAAGGTGTCGAACTCGGCTTCCGGCGTCGCGCCATACTTCACCGCCACGGCGGTGAGCGGGCACTTCATGCCGCTGCCGATGAAGACCACGCACTCGACGCCGACGAGGGCGAGCGCCGCCCACAACCAGGGGCCGGTCGCGCCCGTGATCCCGGCGTAGAGCAGGACGAAGCAGGCGCCGGCCATGACCACATAGATCGCGGTGTGCACCGCGCGCACCACCGCCAGTCGTTGGGCGTCGGTCATTTCGCGGCGCGGTCGAATTCGGCGGCCAGCGTCCGATAGAAGCTGTCGCGGTTGCCTGCGGACACGGCATCCGCCTGCCCGGGCGCGGCGGGACCTGGCGCGCCGGGCGCAAGCGCGCCCTCGGCGTTGGCGGCGTCGAAGCCGCGAGTCGGCAGGTCGCCATGGGCGGCCAGCATCACCTTGCGCCAGACTTCCGCCGGCAGGGTTCCGCCCTCGACTCCGCGCATGGGCCGGTTGTCGTCGTTGCCGATCCAGACCCCGGCCAGCCAGTCGGGCGTGAAGCCGACGAACCAGGCGTCGCGGTTGTCCTGGCTGGTGCCGGTCTTGCCCGCGGCCGGGCGCCCAAAGGCGGCGCGGCGACCGGTGCCGTGATCAATGACGGCGGTCATCATCCGCACCATCGCCCCGGCGCGGGAGGAGTCGTAGACCACGGACGGCGGCGTGCGCTTGCGCGCCCAGATCACCCGGCCGTCGGACCCCAGGACCTCCTCGACCAGATGCGAGCCCGCGCGGCGGCCGCCCTGCTGGAAGGGCTGATAGGCGGCGGTGAGCTCCAGCAGGTTGGTCTCGTAAGCGCCGAGCGCGATGGACAGGTGCGGATTCTGCGGCGCCGAGGACACCCCAAACCTTCGGGCCAGGGCGGCGACACGGGCGAGGCCGACGTCCTTCGCCAGCCGCTGGGCGACGTTGTTGTTGGACTGGGCCAGCGCCTCCGTGAGGTTCAGCCCGGCGCGGACGGGCCCGTCGTCGGTGACCGTCCCGAAGGCCACCCGCTGGCTGGAGACCTCGCTTTCGGCGCCGATCCCGGCCTCCAGGGCCGCGGCCCAGACGAAGGGCTTGAAGGCCGATCCGGGCTGGCGATTGGCTTGGGTGGCGCGATTGAAGGGCCCCATGCGGCGATCGCGGCCGCCGATCAGGGCGCGGATCGAGCCGTCGGGCGCCAGCACCACCACCGCGCCCTGGCCGG
>JANNVY010000393.1:0-2709 GCA_031408375.1 Pseudomonadota bacterium
CCGCGGCGACGGGCCCGATCCCGGCCGGTCTATGCGCAGCACCTCGCACCCCATGTCCGACAACAGCATGGCGGCGAAGGGCGGCGGGCCCAGGCCCGCGAATTCCACCACCTTCACGCCGCTGAGCGGCCCTGCGCCTGACATGCGATTCCCCCGCGGTTGCCGCGCTATCCTAGTGTCGCGGAGCCTTCCCGTCGCTATATGCCGGACCGATGGCGAGGAGAGAGTCGATGCAGGGTAGACGGTTGGTGATCACCGGCGGCTTTGGCGTGCTGGGCCGGGCGACCGCCGAGGCCGCTGTCGCGAAAGGCGCCCGCGTCGCCCTGGTGGACTTCGCCCCGGAAGCGCCGGCCGGCCTGAAGGCGGCGCTGGGCGAAGGCGCTGTCCTTGTCGCCGGCGCGGACCTGTCGGACCCGGCGCGTGCCGGCGCGGCGCTGAACGAGGCCGCCGTGGCGCTCGGCGGCATCGACGCCCTGCTTAACATCGCCGGCGGCTTCGTCTGGCAGACGCTCCAGGACGGCGACCCGGCCGGCTGGGAGCGCATGTTCCGCCTCAACCTGGCCACCTGCGCCAACGCCTCGCGCGCCGCCCTGCCGCATCTGATCGCCTCGGGTTCGGGCCGCATCGTCAACATCGGGGCCAACGCCGCCATGAAGGCCGCCGCCGGCATGGGCGCCTACGCCGCCGCCAAGGCCGGGGTGCACAAGCTGACCGAGAGCCTCGCCGAGGAGCTGAAGGGCAGGGTGACTGTGAACGCTGTCCTCCCCTCGATCATCGACACGCCCCAGAACCGCGCCGACATGCCCGACGCCGATCCGTCGACCTGGGTCAGCCCCGGCGACCTTGCCGCGGTGCTGCTGTTCCTGGCCTCCGAGGACGCCTCGGCGGTCACCGGCGCCCTGCTACCGGTCACCGGAACACTTTAGGCGCGACCAGCAACGGCGGAATGTCGCCCATTTGGCTGGAACCGGACTGTGACACCGGCTACCTACGGCGACGTGAGTTGACGCGCGCGGTCCGGACGGTTCTAAGGCGCGCAATTCGGGTCGGATGAATTCAGTGACGCGGTCGGCGCCGCCAGAAGCGCCTTCGTGGTGGGCCTCAGGAGAGCATTGCGTGGACAAGGCCGTGATTCCGGGGCTGCAGCCGGCCCCGACCGCACACCGTGGACTGATCGACTGGGTGGGCGAGATCGCCGCCCTGACCAAACCCGACCGCGTGCACTGGTGCGATGGCTCCGACGCCGAGTGGGACCAGCTGACGCAAGAGCTGATCGCCGCCGGCACGCTCAGGCGCCTTAACCCCGACAAGCGCCCCAACTCCTTCTACGCCGTCTCCGATCCCCGCGACGTCGCCCGGGTCGAGAGCCGCACCTTCATCTGCTCGAAGGACGAGGCCGACGCCGGACCGACCAACAACTGGTCCGAGCCCGCCGAGATGCGCGAGCGCCTGAACGGGTTGTTCGACGGCTGCATGCGCGGCCGCACGATGTACGTCGTGCCCTTCTCCATGGGCCCGGTCGGCTCGAAGATCAGCGCGCTCGGCGTCGAGATCACCGATTCCGCCTATGTCGCCATCTCGATGCGGGTGATGACCCGCATGGGCAAGCAGGCGCTGGACGCCCTGGGCGACAGCGGCTTCTTCGTCCCCGCCGTCCACACCCTGGGCGCGCCGCTCAAGCCGGGCCAGACCGACGTGCCGTGGCCCTGCAACGACGAGAAGTGGATCGTCCACTTCCCCGAGACCCGCGAGATCTGGTCCTTCGGCTCGGGCTACGGCGGCAACGCCTTGCTGGGCAAGAAGTGTTACGCCCTGCGCATCGCCTCGGTCATGGCCCGCGACGAGGGCTGGCTGGCCGAGCACATGCTCATCCTCAAGCTGACCTCGCCGGAAGGCGCGTCCCACTATGTGGCGGCCGCCTTCCCGTCAGCCTGCGGCAAGACCAACCTGGCCATGCTGCAGCCGACCCTGCCGGGCTGGAAGGCCGAGACCATCGGCGACGACATCGCCTGGATGCGCTTTGGCGACGACGGGCGGCTCCATGCCATCAATCCGGAAGCCGGCTTCTTCGGCGTGGCGCCGGGCACCGGCGTCAAGACCAACAAGAACGCCATCGACACCCTGTCGAGGAACGTCGTCTACACCAATGTCGCGCTCACCGAGGACGACGACGTCTGGTGGGAGGGCCTCTCAGAGGCGCCCGAGCGCCTGACCGACTGGCGCGGCCAGCCCTGGACGCCGCAGACCGGCACCCCGGCAGCCCACCCGAACGCCCGCTTCGCCGTGCCCGCAGGCCAGTGCCCGACCATAGCGCCTGAGTGGGAAGACCCCGCGGGCGTGCCGATCTCGGCCATCCTGTTCGGCGGCCGCCGCGCCTCGGCCGTGCCGCTGGTCACCGAGGCCTTCGACTGGGAGCACGGGGTGTTCATGGCCTCTACCGTGGCTTCCGAAGGCACCGCCGCGGCCGAGAACAAGCTGGGCGAGCTGCGCCGCGATCCCTTCGCCATGCTGCCCTTCTGCGGCTACAACATGGGCGACTATTTCGACCACTGGCTGCGCCTGGGCTCAAAGGCGGACGCCGACAAGCTGCCCCGCATCTACTTCGTCAACTGGTTCCGCAAGGACGAGAACGGGCGCTTCGTCTGGCCTGGCTTCGGCGACAACGCCCGGGTGCTCAAGTGGATCGTCTCGCGCCTGGAAGGTCACGGC
>JANNVY010000394.1:0-4817 GCA_031408375.1 Pseudomonadota bacterium
ATTGGCCTGCAGGGGCTCCAGCACGCCCCCGATGCCGGCGCCGCCCGACAGGTGCACGTTCTTGCCGATCTGGGCGCAGGATCCGACCGTGGCCCAGGTGTCGACCATGGTCCCTTCGTCGACATAGGCGCCGATGTTCACGAACGAGGGCATGAGCACCACGTTCTTGCCGATGAAGGCGCCCTGGCGGACGACGCAGCCCGGCACCGCCCGGAACCCGGCCGCGGAGAATTGGTCGGAACCCCAGTCGCCCCACTTGTTGGCCACCTTGTCCCACCAGGGGCCCGGCGCCTGACGCCCGGCTTCCTGGCCCATCATCTGGTTGGCGTGCAGGCGGAAGGACAACAGCACCGCCTTCTTCAGCCACTGGTGGGTGATCCACTGGCCGTCCGCGCCACGCTCGGCGACCCGGGCCCTGCCGGAGTCCAGCAGGGCGAGCGCGGTGTGCACGGCCTCGTGCACCGGTCCGCGGGTGTCGGTGGTGACGCCGGCCCGGTCTTCCCAGGCCTGGTCGATGGTGGCTTGAAGGCTGGCCAGGTCGGTCATGCGGCTTCCCGGAGCAGGGCGGCGTTGAGGAACGGGGTGAGGTGGCGGGTGCGATGATGCACGAAGTCGGCGCTCGACGCTTCCGCCTTGGGTCCGACCATGACCGTGGTCATGCCGATCTCGAAGGCAGGCTTCAGGTTCTTCTCGGAGTCCTCGAAGAACGCCGAACGGGTAGGCTCCACGGCGTGTCGGCTGGTCAGGGCGTGATAGGTGGCCAGGTTGGGCTTGGGCACGAAGTCGGCCGCTTCCAGGTGGAACACGGCCTCGAACAGGTCGTCGATCTCAAGCCGCCGGAGCACCCGCTCGGCGTGGCGAGAGCCGCCGTTGGTGAACACCAGCCGCCGGCCCGGCAGCCGGGCGACGGCGGCCCGCAGGTCCGCGTCGGGAAGCAGCCGGTCCATCGACACCTCGTGCACCTCGTCCAGGAAGGCCTGGGGGTCGATGCCGTGGTTTGCCATCAGCCCGGCCAAGGTGGTGCCGTGCTCGTGGAAATATGATTTCTGCAGCGCCCGCGCGGCGTCCCAGTCGAGACCGGTCTGGCGGATGACGAAGTCGGTCATCCGCCCCTCGATCAGGGCCATGTACTCGCACTCGGCCGGGTACAAGGTGTTGTCGAGGTCGAAGACCCAGACGTCGACGTGGCGGAGGTCGGAGGAAGTCATACGCCGTAATCAATCCCGTATGGTGCGTTGTCCCTGAGCCATGAGAACGGCTCAGTCCACGCGCGAAGGGCGGGCTGCTGGTCCGGCCGGAAGTTCTGCCCGTCCCGCGAAGTGTCCCGCGTGTAGACCGCGCCGTCCGGGGCCCGGAAGAAGGCGCGACACCTGCGGATCGCTGCGCCTGTCCCGCTGGGATCACGGTACGAAATGCATACCTCGCCCCGCGCGACCCGATATCGCCCTATCGTCCAGGTGACCCAGTGGCCGGGGAGGCGCCATTTTCCGTTGCGATGGAAGAGCTCGATGTCAGAGGTGCGCCCGTCCACCGTCATTGTCCGGACCTGTTCACGTTGCGGAAAGGCTGTGAGCAGAATCCGGTCTCGCAGGAGGCGCTTGATCTCGATGTTCCCTATCTGGCGCGCGTCCGCGGGCAGCGGTGAAATAATGATCGGGCTGTCCAGCGCCGAGGTGACGGGATCGACGGTCTGAGCGAGGGCGGGCGCGGCGGCCAGCATGGCTGAGGCCACGATGATCACCCGCATCAGTCTCACGCCTTCACCAGGGTGCCGGCGCCGTGCTCGGTGAACAGCTCCACCAGCATGGCGTGAGGCCTGCGCCCGTCGAGTATGACCACGGCCTCGACCCCGCTCTCCACGGCGCGGATGGCGGTCTCCAGCTTGGGGATCATGCCGCCGGTGGCGGTGCCGTCCTTGATCAGGCCGCGCGCCGCCTTGACGGTCAGTTCGCGGATCAGTTCGCCTGACCTGTCGAGCACGCCCACCACATCGGTCAGCAGCAGCATGCGCTTGGCGTTGAGGGCACCTGCGATGGCGCCCGCCACTGTGTCGGCGTTGAGGTTGTAGGTCTCGCCCTCGGCGGAGACGCCGATGGGGGCGATGACCGGGACGTAGTCGCTCTCGGCGTAGATCAGGGCCTCGATCAGCTTGGGATCGACTTCCTTGGGTTCGCCGACGTAGCCGAGGTCGACGATCCGCTCGATGTTGGAATCCGGGTCGCGCTTGGTGCGCCGCGCCCGCTCGACGGTCAGCAGGCGGGCATCCTTGCCCGACAGGCCCACGCCGCGCACATCGGCCTGCTGGCCCGCCAGGGTGATCCAGCTGGCGATTTCCTTGTTGATCGAGCCCGACAGGACCATCTCGGCGATCTGCATGGTGGCCGCGTCGGTGACCCGCAGGCCGTCGACGAAGGCCGACTTCACACCCGCTCGGTCCAGCATGGCCGAGATCTGCGGCCCGCCGCCATGCACCACCACCGGATGGACGCCCATCAGCTTGAGCAACACCACGTCCGCGGCGAACAGCTTCGCAACCTCGGACTCGCCCATGGCGTGGCCGCCGTATTTGATGACCACGGTCTCGCGGTCATAGATCTGGATGTAGGGGAGGGCCTCGGCCAGGGTCTTGGCGGTAGCCCAGCCTTCCTGCTCCGGATCCTGCTTGTCTTTGTCTTCGCTCATCGCCGCGCGAATACGGGATAGGCGTGGTCCTGTCGATGGAAACCCTTGCGGAGCGCCACAGGCAGGGCTTGTCGGGGCGCGCTTGAACGTCCGGCTGCTGGATCGCCCGGTGTTCGCGATGAAGGGCGGCAAAGTGGTGCGGAGCTGATCCTTCTCCGCAGGAGAAGGAGGGCCCCGCGCACCGGAGCCGAAGGCTCAGGTGCTTGCGCGGGAGGTTGAGGTGGAGACGGTCCGTCGGAAGGCTTTCGGCGGTCAGTCGCTTGCCGTCGAGGATCCACATCACCCTCCGACACAGGCCTTCACGCTGCGCGTCCCGGCATGCCGGGAATTCCCTCTCCTCCGGAGAGGGAGGTTACACCGTCGGGTCCATCGCAAAGGCGATCTCGGCGCGCAGTTCGGGGATGTTGGTCCCCTTCTCCGACGAGGTGGCGATCACGCGCGGAAAGGCAGCGGGGCGTTTGGAGATACCCTTCAGCGTCTCGGCCACGACCTTCTCGACCTCGGCCGGCTTGATCTTGTCGGCCTTGGTCAGGATCACCTGGTAGCTGACGGCGGACTTGTCGAGCGCGTCGAGCGCCTCGGCGTCCACTGCCTTGAGCCCATGGCGTGCGTCGATCAGCAGGTAGACCCGCTTGAGGCTGACCCGGCCCTGAAGGTAGGCGCGGCCCAGGTTCTGGAACTTCTTGACCGTGTCCTTGGAGGCCTTGGCCCAGCCATAGCCGGGCAGGTCCACCAGCCGCAGCCGGTCATCCAGGTTGAAGAAGTTCACCTCGCGGGTGCGACCGGGCTCATTGGAGGCCCGGGCCAGCTTCTTCATATTGACCAGCGCGTTGATCAGGCTGGACTTGCCCACGTTGGAGCGGCCTGCGAAGGCCACCTCCGGCAGGTCCGGCGGCGGCAGCTGCTCAATCTTGGCGCAGCCCATGATGAACTCAGCGGGGCGCGCGAACATGATCCGCGCAGCTTCGATGTACTCCTCGGCGAAGCTGCTCACCCCGGGACCGAGTATTCTTTGCCCTGCAGGCGGGCGATCATCCCGTCGATCGGGTTCTCGGTCTTGTGGCGGCGCATGATGATGTACTGCTGGACGATGGTCAGCAGGTTCGACCAGGCCCAGTAGATCACCAGGCCGGCCGGCGATTGGGCCAGCATCACGGTGAAGATCACCGGGAACCACTTCATGATCATCTGCTGCGTCGGGTCGGGCGAGGTCGGGCTCATCGACGTCTGCAGCCACATGGTGACGCCGTAAAGCAGCGGCCAAATTCCGATGTGCAGGAACCCCTTGCCCACCAGCAGCCCGCCCACCAGCGGCAGCGTGCCGGGGTCAAAGGGTAACAGGCCGAACAGGTTCCACATGGTCGTGGGGTCGGGCACGGACAGGTCGCGGATCCAGCCGTAGAAGGGTGCGTGACGCATCTCGATGGTGACGAACAGCACCTTGTAGAGCGAGAAGAAGATCGGGATCTGGATCAGGATCGGCAAACAGCCCGCCAGAGGATTGATCTTTTCCTTCTGGTAGAGCGCCATCATCTCCTGCTGGAGCTTGGTCTGGTCGTCGCCGTACTTCTTCTTCAGCTCCTCCTGCTTGGGCTGGAGGTTCTTGATCTTGGCCATCGAGGCGAAGGCCTGGTTGGCCAGCGGGTAGAAGACCAGTTTGGTGCAGACGGTCAGCAGCAGGATAGCGAGGCCGAAGTTACCGACGTGGCTGTTGAAGAACTCCAACACCGCGAACAGCGGGCGAGTGAAGATCCAGAACCGCTCACCCCAGTCGATGGCCAGGTCGAACTTGTCGATCTGCAGCCCGTCCTGATAGCCGACCAGGATTTCGTTGCGCTTTGCGCCGGCGAACAGTCTGGAGTCATGGGTAATCTGGCGGCCCGCCGGAATGGCGACCAGCCGGCCCTCGAACACGGCCTCCATGACCCTCACACCGCTAAGCGTGGTGGTGCGGAACTTGCCGTGGCCGGCCTCGGACGGGCCCGGGACGAGCGCGGCCATCCAGTACTTGTCGGTGATACCCAGCCAGCCGCCGCGGGTGGCCTCGTCGAAGGGTTCGGTATCCTTGCGTTTCACCCAGTCCTTGTAGGTGATCAGCTTGGGGGAGCCGTCGATCACGCCCACAGCCCCTTCGT
>JANNVY010000395.1:0-3603 GCA_031408375.1 Pseudomonadota bacterium
CAGCAGCGCCCGCCGCCGAGGCGCCCAAGACCGCGGCCGTGGCGGCTCCTGCGCCTGCAGCGGCGACGGCCAACGGCGTCCGCATCCTTGCCTCGCCCCTGGCCCGCCGCATCGCCCAGCAATCCGGCGTCGACCTGAAAGCGATCAAGGGCACCGGCCCCCACGGCCGCATCGTCAAGGCCGACGTAGAGAAGGCCCCCAAGGGCGCGGCGACCGCCGCCGGCGCCAAGCCCGCGGAACAGCGTCAGGTCCTGTCTCTGGAGCAGCAGGGCATCCCCGCCGGCAGCTACGACCTCATCCCGCTGGACGGCATGCGCAAGGCGATCGCGCGGCGTCTGACCGACAGCTTCCGCGACGTGCCGCACTTCCCGCTCAACATCGACCTGGAGATCGACGGCCTGCTGGCCGCGCGCGCCAAGGTCAACGCGTTGCTCGAGAAGTCGGGCGTGAAGGTCTCGGTCAACGACTTCGTCATCAAGGCCAGCGCCATGGCCCTGAAGGCCGTGCCGGAAGCGAATGCGAGCTACACGCCCGAAGGCATCGCCATGCACCACCATGCCGACGTCGCGATGGCGGTGGCCATCGATGGCGGGCTGATCACCCCGATCATCCGTGCGGCCGAGACCAAGTCGCTGTCGCAGATCGCTACCGAGACCAAGGACCTGGCCAAGCGGGCGCGGGACCGCAAGCTTAAGCCTGAGGAGTTCCAGGGCGGCACCTTCTCGGTGTCCAACCTGGGCATGTTCGGCATCACCTCCTTTGCGTCGATCATCAACGAGCCCCAGGGCGCGATCATGAGCGTCGGCGCCGGCGAGCAGAGGGCCGTGGTCAAGAACGGGCAGCTGGCCGTGGCTACGGTGATGACCGTGACCCTGACCTGCGACCACCGCGTCGTCGACGGCGCTATCGGCGCCAGGTTCCTTCAGGCCTTCAAGGCCATGCTGGAAGACCCGGTGACGATGCTCGCCTGACGGCGGGGGAAAGGGCGGGGGATTGGCCAAGGGCGTCAGCAAGAGCAGGACCCGCCGGACGGCTAGGCCGGCGAGCGATTCCGGGCCGGTGACGCCGCAAGCGCCGCTTGACGGGACTGACTGCCAGCCGGTGGTCCACATGGACGACCACGAACGTCCACACTGCGCGGCCTGCCAAGAGCCCCTGCACGGCATGTACTGCCACGCCTGCGGCCAGCACCACGGCGGCGACAAGGGCATCGAGTTCCTGACCAAGGACGTGCTGGCCGAGGCGCTGTCGCTGGAGGGTCGAACGGTCACCACCCTGCGCGACGTGTTCTGGAAGCCAGGTCGCCTGCTGCACGCCTACCGACTGGGCGTGGGCGACCACTATTTCTCGCCGTTCAAGCTCTTCCTGCTCGTTTCCGCCGCCTTCTTCATCTTCGTCAGCTGGGTGCACGTGCCCATCTACCAGTACCTGCCGCACCGCACCGGCGGCCCGGTCCAGGTGATCCTGATCCCTGATGGGGTCGAAGTGACCGGTGTGGCCTACGAAGACGCCTACCTGCGCCCCCAGGTCGACCGGCCCGAGATCCCTGAACTGGAGCGCGCGTTTGAACGGGCGCTTGTTACGGCGGATCCGAAACAACGACAGGCGATCAAGCTCTACCGGGACTACAACACCGCCTACCAGGCGCTGAATGACTTCTTCAATGTCTGGCTGCCGCGCTTCCTGTGGCTGCTGTCGCCGATCTATGCGGGCCTGCTCTACGTGTTCTTCCACAAGCGCCGGTTTGCCGAGCACGCGGTCTTCACCATCTGGGCTCACTGCGCGGTGTTCATGATCCTGATGGCCATCGCGCTCATCAACCTGACAGGCGTGGGCATGCCGTCGCGGGTGCTGTTCCCCGTCTACATCGGCTTCTTCACCATTGCGGCGGCCAGCTTCTACGAGATCCCGCGCTGGCAAGCGTTCCTGCGCGGCATTGGCCACACGGCGCTCTACGCCCTGTTCATCTGGGCCCCGGTGCTCATCATCGCCAGTCTCGCGTTCTCCACGGGGCGCGTGGACATGTGGCAGTACATGCTCGGCTACGAAAGCGTCGGCGAGGGCCACGAGCGCCTTGTCATCGTGCCCGACCCCTTCAAGGACCCGCCGCCCCAGGACGTGACGTCGCCGGGCGCGGACGGCGGGGGTTCGACCGAGCCCCCGGTTTCGCCGCCGGACGGAAAGGGCTAACAAGCCCGCAAATCAGGGAGACTACCGCGTGAGCGATTTCGATCTTGTCGTCATCGGGTCCGGTCCCGGCGGCTATGTGGCCGCCATCCGCGCCAGCCAGCTTGGCCTGAAGACCGCGATCATCGAGCGCGAGAGTCTGGGCGGCATCTGCCTGAACTGGGGCTGCATCCCGACCAAGGCGCTGCTGAAGTCCGGCGAGGTGTTCGAGAAGCTGTCGCACTTGGAGGAGTACGGCCTGTCGGCGTCGAACGCCAAGGCGGACCTCGACAAGATCGTTGCGCGCTCGCGCGGCGTGGCGGCCAAGATGAACGCCGGCGTCACCTTCCTGATGAAGAAGCACAAGGTCGAGGTGATCGAGGGCGACGCCACGCTCGAGAAAGGCTCGCCCGCGCCCAGCGTGGTGGTGAAGCTGAAGGCCGGCGGGTCGCGCTCCATCAAGGCAAAGAACGTCATGCTGGCGGTCGGCGCCCGCACCCGGCCGATCCCGCAGATCGGGCTCGAAGCCGACGGCGACCGCATCTGGGCCTACCGCGAGGCGATGACGCCGAAGTTCATGCCCAAGTCGCTGCTGGTTGTCGGCTCCGGCGCCATCGGCGTCGAGTTCGCGTCGTTCTATCGCGCGCTGGGCGCCGAGGTGACGGTGATCGAGGCCATGGACCGCATCCTGCCGGTCGAGGACGAGGAGGTCTCCAAGGCCGCCCAGAAGGCGTTCGAGAAGCGCGGCCTGAAGTTCCGCGTCGGCGCCAAGGTGACCAGGGTCACCAAGTCCAAGACCGGCGTGAAGGTCGAGCTTGAGGCGGGCGGCAAGGCCGAGACTCTGGAGGCCGATGTCTGCATCGCCGCCGTCGGGATCGTCGCCAACACCGACCAGGTGGGCGCCGACAAGGTCGGGCTGGAGATGGACCGCGGCCACGTGAAGACCGACAGCCATGGCAAGACCAATGTGCCGGGCCTGACCGCCATCGGCGACTGCGCCGGCCCGCCGTGGCTCGCGCACAAGGCCAGCCACGAGGCCATCCACGTCGTCGAGCATATCGCCGGCTACAAGTCGCCCAACGCCGTCTCGCCCATCCCCGGCTGCACCTACTCCCAGCCCCAGATCGCCTCGGTCGGCGTCACCGAGGGCCAGGCCAAGGCGGCCGGAACGGCGGTGAAGATCGGCCGCTTCCCGTTCCGCGTGAACGGCAAGGCCGTCGCCGCCGGCGAGATCGAGGGTTTCGTGAAGGTGATCTTCGACGCCAAAACCGGCGCGCTCATCGGCGCCCACATGATCGGCGCGGACGTCACCGAGATGATCCAGGGCTACGTCACCGCCATGACCATGGAGGCCACGGAAGAGGACCTCTGGGCCACCGTCTATCCGCACCCGACCATGAGCGAGGCCATGCACGAGGCGTCGCTGGATGCGTTCGG
>JANNVY010000396.1:0-1800 GCA_031408375.1 Pseudomonadota bacterium
AAACCTCGCGCCTGCACAGCCGGCAGATGTCGCCGTCCATGACCGCGGCCAGTTCGCCCTTGTAGGGGCATGGGCTCTGTATCCTCGGGAAGATAGCCATGGGTCCGCGCCTCCCTCCCGTCGCCTATTGGGCCGGCGCGACGGGCGTCGCCGGCGCGGTGACCACGGGCTCGTCGTCGTAGATGGTGGGCATCTCGGCGATGGCCGCGTCGGCGGGCTCTTCACCGCCGTTGGAGGCCGAACCGTCGTCGATGGCGCCGACCACCGTGATCCCGTCCACGACCGTGGCGGGCGGGTGGGTCGGCAGGCGCGTGCCGGTGGTCTGGGCCGACGCGATGCCAGGTGCGGTCACGGCGGCGAGCAGGGCGGCGGCGAGCACGGCGGCGCTCAAGGTGCGGTTGGAAATCAGCTTCTTGGCCACGATGATGGTCCTCTCTCTGCGACCCTGCCTGGTCGAACCCGCGCTGGATAGATGCGGGCATGCAGGTAATCGTCGGAGCGCGGGTGAAGGGGTGAAGAGGACGGGAGAGACTGTCTCGACCGACCGTGCGCGCTGTGAGGGGCGAGTTCAAGCAGAGGGGAGCGACCCGCTGGCCATATCCCTTCACGGCATCAAGGCCTGCGAGCAACTTGTCAGGGTCGTAGCGAAAACCGAGTCATCCGTCGCAAAGCGGACCATCCGAAAGTCTGCAATGGGTGGAAAGCGGACATTCGCCAGAAAGGACATGTCGGTCCTCAGGCGGCGACGTAACCGCCGTCGATCATGTAGATCGATCCGTTGCAGTAGGACGATGCGTCGCTGGCGAGGAAGGCGAGCAAGTGGGCGACTTCCTCATCGGTGCCGTAGCGGCGCATTGCAATGGTGGCTTCGACACCAGCGCGTAGCGCCGGGGGATCGCCCGGCGCCAATTGGTTCTGCAGCGACTCCATCATACGGTTATCGATCGGGCCGGGCCCGACAGCATTGACACGAATGTTGAACGGGCCAAGTTCCAGCGCGCCTGTTTTGACCAGGCCGTAAACGGCATGCTTGCTTGCGATGTAGGGCGCCATGGCCGGAAACCCGATCATCCCGGCGATCGACGACAAAGCGACAATCGAGCCGCCGCCGCGCGCTTTGAGCGGCGCAACGCAATGCTTCATCGCCAGCCAGACGCCGGTGACGTTGGTTCGCATCGTGTCTTCGAATTCCTCGACCGACAACGCCTCGAGCGGCTTGAGGACGCCCTCGGTACCGGCATTGGCGATGAGGATGTCGAGGCCGCCAAAGCGATCGACGGTGGCGGCGACCGCTGCCGCCATGCCAGCCTCATCGGCTGCGTCTGAAATGCTGCCCACCACTTCGCCATGGGCCTCGAGCCGGCCCTTGGTGGCGTCCAATTTGTCGACGGAGCGGGCTACCAGCATGACTTTTGCGCCGAGATCGAGAAACAGTTTCGCGGTCGCTTCGCCGATGCCGCCTGTAGCGCCGGTTATGATCGCCACCTTGCCGTCGAGCCGTTGCTTGTCGGTCGCCTTACTCATCACTGCCTCCACCGGAAATTCCAAGACGTCACGATTTACGACCGGGACGCAGCGACCCTAGCACGGGCGCCACCGCAGCAACACGAAGTGCAATTTTCCGGGAGTGTCCGCTCTGGGTGGACAGCGGACGTCCTACTCCGTCGCAGCCCATCAACATGATTACGGACAACTGGACCACCTTCAAGCGACACATTTGTCGAGACTGGCGAAACGGCTGGCCCCCAGCCAAGTCTGGAAACTGCTCTCCAGTTCGCGACTGCCGACGACGACCAGCCG
>JANNVY010000397.1:0-1609 GCA_031408375.1 Pseudomonadota bacterium
CTCGAGGAGTTCCACATCGAGGGCGTCGGCCACAACATCCCGTTCCTGTCCGCCGTCATGGACCAGGAGCGGTTCCAGAAGGGGCCGCTGTCCACCAGCTACATCAAGGACCAGTTCCCCGACGGCTTCCACGGCCTGGCCCCGACGCCGTTCCAGCGCGACCTGATGACCGCCGTCGCCGTCTACGCCCAGCGCATGGTCACGGCCCGCTCCAGCGCCGACCACGGCGCGCGGGACGAATGGGTGGTGACCATCGACCGCCAGGCCCACCCGGTGCGCGTCATCCCGACCGAGTCAGGCGTCGAGATCGAACTGCCCGACGACGGCCGGTCGCTTCGCATGGACGGCTGCGACTGGAAGCCGGGCCGGGCGGTCTTCCGCGGGACCCTGGACGGCGTCGAGTTCACCGCCGAAATCAAGCCGGCCGCCCAGGGCTTCCAGATCCGCCACCGCGCCGCCGCCGCCCGTGTGCTCGTGCTGGCGCCGCGCATGGCCGAGTTGATGGCCCGCCTGCCCGAACGCCAGCCCGCCGACACCTCGCGCCTGATCGCCTCGCCCATGCCCGGCCTGGTCGTGTCGCTGGACGTCGTGGTCGGCCAGGAGGTCAAGACCGGCGAGACCGTGGCTGTGATCGAAGCCATGAAGATGCAGAACATCATCAAGGCCGAGCGCGACGGGACGGTGAAGGCCATCGGCCCCAGGGCCGGCGACAGCGTCGCGGCGGATGAAGTTCTGGTCGAGTTCGGCTGATGGCTGCCTGGAAAGCCGCTTGAACCGGTTCGTCAATCAGGGTGTTCTGTGGCCATGAACGGACTGGCCGACTGGAGCGGGCTCTTCTTCAGCGCCGACGGACGCGTCGCGCGCCTGCCGTTCCTCGTCTGCGCCTCGCTGTTGATCATCCTCGCCGCCTTCTACGAGGCGGTGGTCGAGCCCGAGAGCATGGCCGCCCTGCACTGGGTGTCGGGCGTCTTCGTCTATGGAGCGCTCTTCTATTGCGGCGCCTGCCTTCTCTCCAAGCGCCTGCATGACCGGGGCAAGAGTGGCTGGTGGGCGGCGTTGGTGCTGTTCGCCATCGTCATGGTCTGGCCGACGCCGTCGGGCGTGCTCGATTTTCTCGGCGTCATTGTGCTGATCTGGGCGACGGTCGAGCTTGCCGTCATGCCGGGCGAGCAAGGCGCCAACCGCTACGGTCCCAACCCGCAGAAGCCGCCGACGCCCGTAGCCGCCTAGAGCGGCGCTTCCGCCTCGACCACTGCGCCAAACACGCGCCGGAAGCTGGCCTTCAGCGCCGCGTCCGCCTCGTCCATCCCGACCGGGCGGCCAAGGTCGACCAGGCTGGTCACGCCCGCGTCGGTCACCCCGCAGGGCACGATGCCGGCGAAGTGCGAGAGGTCCGGCTCCACGTTCAGGCTGATGCCGTGGAAGGAGACCCAGCGGCGAACCTTCACCCCGATGGCGGCGATCTTGGCTTCACCGGACGGGGTGTCGGTCCAGACGCCCACGCGCCCATCGACGATGCGGCCCTCGACATTGAAGGGGTCCAGCGCCCCGATGATCCAGGCCTCCAGCGCCTGGACATAGCCGCGCACATCGCGGCGGCGCGCGTTCA
>JANNVY010000398.1:0-2327 GCA_031408375.1 Pseudomonadota bacterium
TGACCGCCCCTGGAGCCGCCCAATGCCGCGAAATCTGGCCACCCGCGCCGCCCTCGCCGCCCTCGCCGCGGGCGTGACCTTCGCCGCCCCGGCCCTGGCGCAGGACGCCACCGCCCTGGTCGACTGTGGCGAGATGCCCGACGGGCTGCAGCGCGCGTCCATGGCCTATGGCGGCCGCCGCCCCTGCCCGCCCGCCGCCGTACGCGCCTACCAGCCGCGCCACGCGGGCCTGGCCTACGAGGTGCTGGCGATGGAGAACGAGGCCTGTTTCGTGCCCGACGCGGCGTACCAGGAACTGGACGCCGTCATCGACGCGACCCTGGCGAAGCTGCCGGCCGACACCGACGTCCTGCCCACCGACGAGGCGCGCCTGACCCGGCTGGGTCAGGCCTTCGCGGCCGTCCTGGCCGAGCGCGGCTATCGGCTGCTGGTGCCGACGGTGAACCTGGGCGACGCCCTGCTGGAGCGCCGTCCCGCCGGCGGCGAGCCCGGCCACATCATCGACTGCGACACCGGCTCGATGATCCTGATCACCATCGCCCGCAAGCTGGGCATCGACGCCTCGCTGGTGGAGATGGTCACCCGCGCCGGCGACGACCACAACTACGTCCACTACCGCCTGGCCGGGGGCGCGACCTTCAACTGGGACGTCAACGGGGTGACCGGCTGCACGACGCCTGGGGGCGGCAAGGCCTGGGAGGCCGTGGCGCTGAGCGACCGGCAGGTGGCGGGCTATGTCGTGGGGCTGCGCGGCTGGAACTGGCAGCGGCGCGGGCAGATGGAGCGGGCGCTGGCCGACTGGCGCGAGGCCGCCGACCTGTGGCCCGAGCGGCCGCGCCAGGCCAACTGGTACGCCTGGGCGGTCGCCGCCGACCGTGGCCCCTGGCGGAACGGCCACAAGGCGGACGCGCTGGAGATGGCTCGCCGCGCGCTGGCGATCGAGCCGATCAGCGACCACTACGACACCCTGGCCTGCGCCCAGGCCTTCGCAGGCGATTTCGAAGGCGCCATCGCCACCGAGGCCCAGGCCATCGCGGGTCTGCCGGCGGACGATGGCCGGCTTCCCGACTACGCGGAGCGCACGGCGCTTTTCGCGGCCGGCTCGGACTGCACCGGCCTGCGCGGTCCCGAGCCCTTCGAGGAGTTCGATCCCGATGCGACGCCCGTCGAAGCCCGGCCGATGTCGGGCGGGCCAGGCTAGGGGCGTCGCCTATGGGCCACACCCTTGACGCATAATAGCTATCGGGCAAGGGACTAGGGAACGCGACTCAGCAAAGCGCATTGGTTTCAGCGAGCGGACGCAGAGCCGCAACCAAGGAAACCGAGCATGGCAGCTTACCAGCGTCCCTCCCTCAGCGTCGTCTCCCACCCGGTGGGCGACTCCGAGGTCTACGACTTGATGCGCAAGCCCGAGACGACCACGGAACGGGTCAGGCGTCTGCAGGCCGAGGCGCGCATGCTGGCGCGCGAACAGGTGGATCTGCTCGAAATCGCGCTTCTGGGCGTGGCGCGCCAGGCTGAGGAAATCGCCTCAGGAGGTGACGCCTATCCCGTCGGCGCTCGCGAGGTCTGCCGCAGTCTCATAGAGGAGCTTCAGGCCAAGGCCATGACCCTGCAGGCCATCGCCCACCGCACCTAGAGACCCGCGGGGGCGAAGCTGAGGTAGGCCCCCGCCAGCAGCATAGCGCCCGACCCCAGGAAGCTGAGGTGGGTCATGACCGTGGCCAGGGCCCGCAACGGCGTTGAGTTGGCCACCATGCCGAACGCATGGATCACCCGCCCGCCCACCAGCAGGCCTCCGACGGCCCAGACGTACACCGCGTCCCAGCCGCCGGCCTCGACGAAGGCGACGCTGAGCAGGCCGAGCGCGGCGTACTCGATGAAGTTGCCATGGGCCCGGATCATGGCGGCCAGTCGGGCGTCGCCGCCGTCGCCTCGCCCGACCTTCAACTTGCGACGCCGCAGGCTGACCGGCAGGGCCAGGAACACGCTCATCAGGGCGCAGACGCCCACGAGGATGGAGGTAATGGGCAGGCTGAACATGGATCCCTCCCGAGGATTTCCCGGCGACCGTAACCGCAAATGACGAGTCGGTCGCGCTTGCGCCGATACGGCGGTTTGGGCGCGGCGGATCCTCTTGCTAGAAGGCGGACGACCATGACCAAGCCCGCCCACACCCTTTCGGTCGCGCCGATGATGGACTGGACCGACCGGCACTGCCGGGCGTTGCACCGGTCGCTGTCGTGGCGCGCGCGCCACTACACCCAGATGGTGGCCACCGGCGCGATCCGGTAAGGGCCCCGCCACCCGCGTTTTGGCTTCGGACC
>JANNVY010000399.1:0-8301 GCA_031408375.1 Pseudomonadota bacterium
ACCAAGACCAAGACCGTCACCGCCCGCTGGCCGGAAAGCGACCTGGAGGGCGGCGCGCCGCAGGACAGCGCCTTCATCATCCCGACGATGGCCTAGGACTCTGGAGGCACACACACACTCCGCGCGGCAGGGAAATCCTGCCCTACCATCGCCGAGCGTGTGTGTTCCCGCTTCTTCCGGTTAACCCCGCCGTGAAACCGGCAGGGGAATCCGCTTGCCAGTGGCCCGTCCTTTGGGCGTAAACTTGGCCCAGCTGCGCGTGTCTGCGAACCCGCGCACAGGGAAAGTAGCCGTATGCGTCTCCGCCGCTTCCTGTTGTTCAGCCTTCTGGCCTTGGTGCTCGGCGCCTCGGTGGCAGGCGGCGGCTACTGGGCCTACTGGAATTTCTACGCCCGCTGGCGGCCGGTCACGATCGTCAAGAATCAGGCCGATATCCAGAAGCTGCTCGACGCCGCCGGCGCGGTGTCGCCCGGCCGCACGGGCCCGTGGATCTACATGATCACCTACCGCGCCTGCGGGCCCTGCGCCCGCTACCAGCGTGAGGAATTCCCCAAGCTGGCCGAGGCCAACGTCGACACCCGGGTGATCGCCTACGCCCGGCCCGACCGTGAAGGCCAGACCCAGTCCACCGCCGCCGAGCGCGCCACCGTCGCCGAGTTGTGGATCAACCGTGACTGGAACCTCTATCTCAAATGGATGGCCGCGCCGCGCCAGACCTGGGCCGCGCCAGACCTGCGCCCCGCCGACGGCGACATCGCCCGCACCGCCGTCGTCGACGCCAGCCGTCAGTTCACCGAGAAGATCGAGCCCTTCCTCAAGGCCAACGGTCTGGGGACCGAATATCCGCTGCTCATCTGGCGCGACCGCGACGGCTTCCTGAAGGCCTGCGCCTGTTCGGACCGGCGCTCCTACGCCTTCATCCGCCATGACCTGGGCGTCGCCGACGAGACGCCGAGCCTCATCGCGACCCCCCAGCCGGACACCACGCCCGCCCTGGCGGCGCCGGCCGAGGACGTCGTGCCGGTTCCCGCGGCTCCGCGCGGACCGGCCCCGAGAGACCCGCTGGCCCTGCCCGCCCATCCGATCCCCTACCAGCCCGGGGGAACGCCGCCGCCCGCCCAGCCCGGAAGGCCAGGACAGCCGCCGGCCAAGGGCAGCCAGCCGGACAAGCCGGCCGACAATTCCAACATCTTCTACTGAGCGGAAGCCCACTCTCCCTTCCCTTCAGGAAAGGGTGGCAGCGAAGCTGACGGGTATGGTCTTGCCACGCCTGAAGCACGCGCAAGCGCCGCCAGCGTCGCTAGGCCATACCCTGGCGGCTGGCGCCGCCTGTCCTTTCCTTAAGGAAAGGGAGAAGCTGTCGGTCAATTCATGTCAAAAGTTTCACTAGGTCTCACGGCCCCGCTCCCCAAGTGTCCGCTCCAACACCGACTGGCAAAAATGACCAGTGCTCAGGAGCCGCATCATGTTGAAGTCCCTCACCCTCAAGACGGGCGTTTCCGCCCTCGCTCTGATCGCCATGGTGGCCTCCTCGGCGGCGCCTGCCGTCGCCCGCGCTCCGGCAGCGCCCGCTTCCGCCGCAACCGCGCCCCCCGCCCCCCAGACTGAAGACGCCCGGCTCGCCGCCTTCTTCCAGCAGGCCTTCATGGAAGGCATTTCCCAAACACCGGAGGGCCTGACCCAGATCGGATCCAAGGAGCGCTACGGCGAACTGGCCGACTATTCCGACGCCGCCGCCGTGCAGGCCCAGGAACTGGCGCGCCGGCAGCTGGCCCAGATGCGCCGCGACTTCGACCCCGCCAAACTGAGCCCTGCCTCGCGCCTCTCCTACCGCCTCTTCGAAGACCAGGCCGCCCAGGGCGAGGCCCTGTTCCCGTTCCGCTTCCAGCAGTACGCGGTGACCAACAACGGCACGGCGATCTCCGGCATTCCGGTGCTGCTGATCAACGCGCACCGGATCGATGACGCCTCCGACGCCGAAGCCTACATCTCGCGTTTGCGCGCCGTGCACCGGGTCGGCGGAGAAGTCGCCGCCGATCTCGATTACCGCACCGGCCGGGGGCTGATCTCGCCCAACTTCGTGTTCGAGCCGGTGCTCAAGGACACCCGCGGCCAGCTGACCGGCGCGCCCTTCGATTCAGGACCCGACCACCCGGTCTTCGCCGACTTCAAGAAGAAGGTCGAGGCACTGACCGTCGATCGCGCCGCCAAGGACAGGCTGATCGCCGACGCCCGTGCGGCGCTCCTGGGCGAGTATCGTTCGGGGGTCAACAAGGTGATCGCCGCGGTCGAGCGCATGGGCGCGAAAGCCTCGTCGTCCGAGGGTGTCTGGCGCCTGCCGGAGGGCGACGCCTACTACGCCGCCATGGTGAAGTTCTTCACCACCACGGACATGACGCCTGACCAGATTCACCAGACGGGCCTGCGCGAAGTCGCGCGCATCCATACCGAGATGGAGGCCATCAAGACCCGGGTCGGCTTCACCGGCACGCTCGCGGAATTCATGACCTATGTGAAGACCGACCCGAAGTTCCGGTATCCCAACACGCCGGAAGGCAAGGCCCAGTACCTGGCCGACGCGAGCCGGATCGTGAAAGACTACATGGCCGTCGCGCCGACCCAGTTCTCGACCCTGCCGCGCGGCCCGATCGAGGTGCGCGCCGTGGAGGCCTGGCGTGAAAGTACCGCGTCCGGCGCCTTCTACAGCCAGGGCACACCCGATGGGTCTCGGCCCGGCATCTTCTACGTCAACCTGTCGGACATGACCCAGGTGCCGAAGATCAACCTGGAGGCGCTCGCCTATCACGAGGGCGCGCCCGGCCACCACTTCCAGATCGCCCGGGCCCTGGAACAGGCCGAGCTGCCGATGTTCCGGCAGTTTTCCTACCAGGGCGCCTACATCGAAGGCTGGGGTCTCTACGCCGAGCGCCTGGGCAAGGAGGCGGGCCTCTACCAGGACCCCTACTCCGACCTCGGTCGTCTCTCGATGGAGGTTTATCGCGCGGCGCGCCTGGTGGTCGATACCGGCATCCACGCAAGGCACTGGACCCGCGATCAGGCCGTCGCCTACTACCGCACCAACACCCTGGTTTCCGAGCTGGACGTCCAGCGCGAGATCAACCGCTACATCTCCAACCCCGGCCAGGCGACGTGCTACAAGATCGGCCAGCTGAAGATCCTGGAGCTGCGCGAAAAGGCCCGCGCGGCGCTGGGCGCGAAGTTCGACCTGCGCGAATTCCACGAAGTCGTCCTCGCCAACGGCGCCCTGCCGCTGGGCGTCCTCGAAGAAGAAGTCGACGCCTGGATCGCCCGCAAGAAGGCGTAGTCGGCACAGAGCGAAATCAGCCGGCCGGGGCGATCCGGCCGGTTTTTTCTTGGCCACGAAATTCACGAAAAACACGAACGGTCCAACGATGTTCGTGGGTGAGTTGGAGTGTTGTTACGCACTAGCGCGCTTCGATCCATCGACAATCGACCGGCAGGATTCCGGTTCGTGATTTTCGTGGCCAATTCCTGCGACGTCGCCGGTCGCGGAAACGTGTCCGCCGGTCGACCTGTCCAACATTTCACTAAGCCCCTCGCCGCCCGCGCCGTAAGGTTCGTGCCAGATCGGGGACTGGTGTCCCGACACCGGCCCGCTGGGGAGCCCGCACCATGCTGAAGCCCGCCGTTTCCATCTTGGCCCTGATGGCCGTCCTGACCTCGCCGGCCGCCGTCGCCCAATCTGCGCCACCCGCCGTCGCGCCGCCTTCAGCGGCCGCGCCGGCCACCGAGGACGCCCGGCTCGCCGCCTTCTTCGAGGAAACCTTCCAGGAGGCGCTGCGCCAGAGCCCCGAGGCGCTAACCCAGCTAGGCATGAAGGAGCGCTATAACGAACTGGGCGACTACACCGACGCCGCCGCCAAAAAGAACTTCGACCTCGGCGAGGCCCAGCTGGCGCGGATGAAGCGCGAGTTCGACCCCGCCAGGCTCAGCCCCGCCTCGCGCCTGTCCTACAAGCTGTTCGAGGACGGCATCGTGCGGGGCCGCGACCTCTTCCGCTTCCGCTTCCACCAGTATGCTGTGACCTCCACCGGCACGGCCATTTCCGGCATTCCGGTGATGCTGATCAACAGCCACCGCATCGACACCGTCGCCGACGCCGAGTCCTACATCGCGCGCCTGAAGGCCGTCGAGCGGGTGGGCGGCGAGGTGGCGGCCGACATCGACTACCGCACCGGCCGCGGCCTGATCTCGCCCAGCTTCGTCTTCCCCCGCGTCATCCCCGACACCCAGAAACAGCTCGTCGGTGCGCCCTTCGCCAATGAGTCTGGGGGTGCCGCCGACCACGCGGTCTGGGCCGACTTCAAGAAGAAGGTCGAGGCGCTGCAGGCCGACCAGGCGACCAAGGATCGCCTGCTGGCCGCCGCCCGCGCGGCGCTGATTGGCGAATACCGGCGCGGCGTCCAGGCGGTGCTGGCCTCTCTTGAGCGCATGGGAGCCAAGGCCAATTCCACCGACGGCGTCTGGCGCCTGCCCGATGGCGAGGCCTACTACGCCGCGGCTGTCAGCTTCTCCACCACCACCGACCTGACGCCCGACCAGATTCACGCCACCGGCCTGTCGGAGGTGGCGCGCATCCACGCCGAGATGGAGGCCATCAAGACCAGGGTCGGGTTCGCCGGCACCCTGGCCGAGTTCTTCGCCTCGGTGAAGGCCGACCCCAAGCTGCACTATCCCGACACGCCCGAGGGCAAGGCCCGCTACCTTGCCGACGCCACCGCCATCGTGCGCGACTACATGGCGCTGGCCCCGACGCAGTTCTCGACCCTGCCGCGCGGGACGGTAGAGGTCCGCGCGGTGGAGGCATGGCGCGAGGCCACGGCGCCCGTGGCCTTCTACAATCCGGGCACGCCGGACGGCTCGCGGCCCGGCATCTTCTACGTCAACCTGGCCGACATGAACCAGGTGCAGATGGTCCAGCTGGACGCCATCGCCTGCCACGAGGCGGCGCCCGGCCACCACTTTCAGATCGCCCGCAGCTTCGAACAGGCCGAACTGCCCATGTTCCGCCGCTTCGGCTTCTACGGCGCCTATGTCGAGGGCTGGGGCCTCTACGCCGAGAAGCTGTGCAAGGAAGCTGGCCTCTATCAGGACCCCTACGACGACTTTGGCCGGCTGAGCCTGGAGCTGTGGCGGGCCGCGCGCCTGGTGGTCGACACCGGCATCCACGCCAAGCGCTGGTCGCGCGATCAGGCCATCCAGTACTTCCGCGACAACACCCTGATGAGCGAGCTCGACATCGCCCGCGAGATCGACCGCTACATCTCCGGCCCCGGCCAGGCGACCAGCTACAAGATCGGCCAGCTGAAAATTCTCGAACTGCGCGACAAGGCCCGCGCAGCCCTGGGGCCGAAGTTCGAAATCCGCGAATTCCACGAAGTGATCCTCGGCAACGGCTCCCTGCCCCTCAGCGTGCTGGAAGAAGAAGTCGACGCCTGGATCGCGCGGAAGAAGGCGGCGTAGGACTGCACCGCCTCCCTCTCCTCCGGAGAGGGGCGCAAAGAAAAAGGGCTCCGGATCGCTCCGGAGCCCTCTTCAATTCAGCCCTTGGGCCAAAGTCTAGTTCTCGGCGCCCTCGGCGGCGGCGGCTTCCGCGGCCTTGGCCTGGCGGCCGGCTTCGTGGGCGGCGTTCCGGGTGGCCTGTTCGGCGGCCTTGGCGGCGTCGCGCTCTTCGACGTCGCGGGCGGTCATCTGGCGCTCGGCGATACGGGCCGACTTACCGCGACGGTCGCGCAGGTAGTACAGCTTGGCGCGCCGCACGACGCCACGACGCTTGACCTCGATCGACTCGATCATCGGCGACAGGGTCGGAAAGACCCGCTCGACGCCTTCGCCGAAGCTGATCTTGCGGACCGTGAAATTCTCCTGGATGCCCTCGCCGGCGCGGGCGATGCAGACGCCCTCGTAGGCCTGGACGCGTTCGCGCTCGCCTTCCTTGATGCGCACGTTGACACGGACCGTGTCGCCCGGACGGAAGTCGGGGATCTTGCGCTTGGCGAGTTGCTTGTCGGCTTCTTCTTTCTCGATCGTCTGCAGCATATTCATCGGTCTATTCCTCTCGGGCTTTGGCGCCCTTTAGCTGTGATTTGGCGAGGTGTTCGGACCAGAGATCCGGACGACGCTCGCGGGTCGTCTCTTCGCGCTGAGCTTGCCGCCAGGCCGCGACCTTCTTGTGATCGCCGCCCAACAGGACCTCAGGTATCCCAAGCCCCTCGAACTCCCGGGGCCGCGTATATTGCGGACCCTCGAGAAGACCGTCCTCGAAGCTTTCTTCCACCAGCGACGCGGCCTGTCCCAGCACTCCGGGAACCAACCGCACGCAGGCCTCGATCGCCACCATCGCCGCCGCCTCGCCACCGGCCAGGACTGCGTCTCCGACGGAGACCTCCTCGAACCCCCGGGCGTCGAGCACCCGCTGGTCCACCCCCTCGAACCGGCCGCAAAGGACGATGATACCGTCGCCTGCGGCCCATTCTTTTACGCGCGCCTGGGTCAGGGGCCGACCCCGGGCGCTCATGTACAAAAGCGGCCGCCCTTGGCCTGCCACGCTGTCAAGCGCAGCGGCCACGACGTCCGCCTTCATCACCTGTCCCGGGCCGCCACCCGCGGGGGTGTCGTCCAGGAAGCCGCGCTTATCTGCGGAAAACCCCCGAATGTCCACCGTTTCCAAACGCCACAGGTCCTGCTCGCGCCAGGCGGTCCCGATCAGGGAAACCCCCAGCGGGCCGGGAAAGGCCTCGGGAAACATGGTCAGCACGGTGGCGGTGAAGGGCATGGCGGGGAGGCATCAAGCGGAAGCGCGCGCCTGAAGCAAGCCCCGCTCCGTCAGTTCGTCCCCTTGCAGCGCGCGTCGCCGGGGCACATCGGGATGCCGCGGGCGGAGGCGGGGTACTGGGATACCTGGCAGACGTTGACGCGTCCGGTGGTGCGGCTGCCGTCATCGAACATCGAGGTCAGGGTGACGTCGCAATTGCCATTGCCGTCATTGGCCGTGATCCAGACCGACTGACCCGGCGCCAGCGGCTGGCCCAGCACCTGAT
Source organism: Pseudomonadota bacterium (assembly GCA_031408375.1). Taxonomy (GTDB): domain Bacteria; phylum Pseudomonadota; class Alphaproteobacteria; order Caulobacterales; family Caulobacteraceae; genus JAEZEZ01. Next base: position 7,083 of record JANNVY010000399.1, read on the forward strand.
TGCGGCCCACGAACAGCCTGACCATGGTGCGCCCGGAATCGTTGACCACGGTCAGGCCCAGGTCACCGCCCGAGGCGAAAGCCGCCAGTCCCAGCGACGTCGCCGCCAGCAGCGCCACAGTGATGGCCTTGCGGAATTTCATGGTCTTCCCCCTCGTCGTCACAGTCGACGCGACGGGCCACTATACCAAAGCGCGAGGGTTTGGGAAAACACCGGTCGCGCACTAGGATCGAACGCAGACTTGAGCTGGGGTGACGGCGTGGCGCGAAAACCGAAATCCGGCCCCGGCCCTGACGCGGCAGCCGAGCGCGCGCAGGCGGTGAAGGCCGCCGAGGCCGCCGCGCAGACCGCCGCCGACGCCATCGAGGCGAAACAGGACGAGGAGACCGCCGAGGCCGTGGTCGCCGCGGTCGCCGCCGTCCAGCGTCGCGGCCGCTGGCTGTCGGTGCCCCAGGAGAACGTCATCGCCTTCGGGGCCCTGATCCTGTCGCTCGTGGTGGCGCTGATCAATGTCTACTACGCCGTGCGCGGGCCCGAGGTGGTGGTCCAGCCGGCCGACCAGATCATCCTCTACCGCGACGGCGAGGGCGACGATGGCATCCTGGGCATCGCCGTGCCGGTGATGATGATCAACGCCGCCTCGGCCGAGCACGGCGACGTCATGGTCGAGGCGACCCTGAAGCCCGGCCCCGACGGCGACAGCTACCGCTACCAGACCCTGGTCCTGCCGATCTTCACCCAGGACGCCCCCGCCGCCCGCGAAAAGTGCGAGGTCGGCACCCGCTGCATCGTCTATTCCGACCTGGTGCTGGTCGAGCGCACCGACGAGATCATCGACGTGCCCGGCGGCTCGGCCAAGTCGCGCTACCTGTCCTTCCCGTTGACCCAGCCGTACTGCGACGGCCCCGCCGCAGTCTGCGACCGCTATCCCGACTTCAAGGCGGCGGTGGCGCGACTGAACGGCAAGCCGATCACCCTGGTGGTCCAGCTGGACTTCCACTCCGACGGCAAGCGCATCCTGACCTGCCCGGTCGCCAAACTGAACCTCAGCTACCTGCTGCAGGAAGGCTGGACCGCACTGGCCTGTAACGGCGGAACGGTGACCGGGGACCGGTTCTTTTAGGGATCGTGCGGCGCAGCCGCGCCTTCGCCCCTCCCCGCTTGAGGGGGAGGGGGAGGGGTCAGGGTTTCGTCTTCTTGCAGCGCCGGTCGCCGGGGC
>JANNVY010000400.1:0-1521 GCA_031408375.1 Pseudomonadota bacterium
ATCAACAACCGTCTGGTGACCCAGAACATGGTCTGGTCCGCCTGTGGCGCCGATGTGAACCTGCGCACCAACACCAGCATCCGGGTGAGCACGGTCGGCAACGCCGAGGCCATGGCGACGGTCGACTCCCAGGACGTCAACGCGGCCATCATCTACCGCCTGTCCTGGCGCCGCTGCTAGGCGACGCCCGGCCAAGGCCGGGGTTCAACCTGACCCGGGAACGGTCGACGGCATCCGCCGTCGGCCGTTTTCCGGTTTACGAGGGGGAGGTCCGCGCCGCGACCCGCGCCTGGAATTCGGCCGGGTTGTTTTCCGACGGGTAGGGCTCGGCGGGGACCGGAACGCCGAGGAACGCGCACAGGGGCTCCCAGCCCTGGCCGGCCTGGTAGACCAGCAGCCGTTCGGCGGGGATCTCGCGGCGCACCGCCTCGTCGTGGCGGCGGAAGTAATCGGTCATGAAGGCCCGGTCGTGGACGTGCTCGCGAAAGCCGCCGACGATGGTCTCGAAGAAGGGCTCCATCGGCCCCGTGGAGAGGGCGCCGCCGCCGGGAGCGAAGATGGTCGCCTGGGTCGAGGTGAACCACTGGTCCGGGTCACGGGTGGTGTGCAGCACCCTGGCGTCGGGATAGAAGGCCGCCAGTTCGCGCCAATAGGCCGAGCAAGGGTAGTCGACGGCGGAATTGTAGCCCTTGAAGATCGCCTCCCAGTCCGGCCGTCCCTCGCCCGCCGCGATCCACAGCGGCACGCTGTCGGGGTTGGCGAACACCTCCACCATGTGGTGGCAGGGCCCCTGGCCCAGCATGTTCAGCGCCGTCTGCAAGGATTTGGTGCCGGTCCGGCCCAGGCCCGATCCGATGATTTTCAAGGCCATTGAATCCCCCAGGCGCCCGATCCGCGCCGTCGTGGGCAGTCTAGCCTCACCGGCTCGGACATCGCCAGCGATCAGATCCAGGCGGCGATGGCCTCAAGGGACTTCTTCTCAAGGGCGGCCAGGGGAACGGTCGCGCCCTCCGCCGGGTGGCCGGCCACCAGCAACAGGAACGGTTTCTCCGCCGGCGGCCGTCCACAGATCTCGTTGAGGAAGCTCATCGGCGCCGGCGTGTGGGTCAGGGTCGCCAGGCCAGCCTTGTGAAGGGCGGCGATCAGCAGGCCGGTGGCGATCCCGACGCTCTCGGCCACATAGTAGTTCTTGCGGTCGTCGCCCGGCCGTGGCCCGCCTCGCTTCTGGCCGAAGATCGCGATCAGAACCGGCGCGACTTCCAGGAAGCCCTTGTCCGGATCGGTCCCGAGCGGCGCCAGGGCGTCCAGCCATTCCTGCGGCGCCTTTTCCGCATAGAAGGCCTTCTCTTCGGCCTCCGCCGCCTCCCGGATGCGGCGGCGCGCTTTCGGGCTTTCAATTACCGTGAAGAACCAGGGCTGGTGGTTGGCTCCCGAAGGCGCGGATCCGGCGGTCATCAGCGCGGCCTCGACGACCGCCTGCGAAACAGGGCGGTCGGAAAACTCACGCACGGTGCGCCGCCG
>JANNVY010000401.1:0-2587 GCA_031408375.1 Pseudomonadota bacterium
GCCGCCTTTCCCTGGTTGAAAGATGCCAAAGCACTTCAGGCCTGGCAACGCGGCGCGACCGGCTACCCCATCGTCGATGCCGGCATGCGCGAGTTGTGGCACACGGGCTGGATGCACAATCGCGTGCGCATGATCGTCGCCTCCTTCCTCGTGAAGGACCTGATGATCGACTGGCGGCGCGGCGAGGCGTGGTTCTGGGATACCCTTGTGGACGCAGATCCGGCCAGCAACGCGATGAACTGGCAATGGTCGGCCGGTTCGGGGGTGGACGCCGCCCCCTACTTCCGCGTGTTCAACCCCGCGCTTCAGGGCGAACGGTTCGACGCAGCCGGCGCCTATGTCCGTCGCTGGGTCCCGGAGCTGGCGGGCGTCCCTGATCGCTGGATCCACCGGCCCGACGCGGCCCCGCCCCTGCTGCTGGCGGAAGCGGGCGTTCGCCTCGGCCGCGATTATCCGACCCCGGTCGTCAACCACGGCGCGGCGCGGACACGGGCTCTTGAAGCCTGGCGAACGCTCAAGTGACTGGACTGAAATCCACTTTCCGTGTTGCTGTTGCCAACCCGGGCTACCGGAGATTGCGCGATGAGTGACGTCGTTCCTGCCGAGACGCCGATCTGGACCTTGCCGGAAGTCCGGCAAACCCCCGCGCCCTTCCGCATGTTCCTCAAGCTGGCGGCCAGCAATTGGGCCATGGGAGTGTGGGAGATCATCATCCCCGGCGGCCGCAAGCTGACCATTCGTGGCCGTGATCCCGGGCCGACCGGGACGCTGGTGGTCAAGGACTTCCGATTCGTCGGGCGGGTGATGGCGGGCGGGGACATCGGCTTTGCGGAGGGGTTCATGGCCGGCGAATGGGACACGCCCGACCTGTCGGCCCTACTGGAGGTGCTGAGCCTCAACTATGACCGCATCCGCAGGCTGACGGTCGGCAACCCCTTCATGCGGATATTCAACAACATCACCCATTTCATGCGGCGCAACAGCCGCGCCGGTTCGCGCAAGAACATCCACGCCCACTACGACCTGGGAAACCGATTCTACGAGACCTGGCTGGACCGTTCGATGACCTATTCATCGGCCCGTTATGAAAAGCCCGGGCAAGAGCTCTCCGCCGCCCAGCGCAACAAGTACCGGACACTGGCGGAATCGATCGGGCTGAAGCGTGACCAGACGGTGCTGGAAATCGGCTGCGGCTGGGGCGGGTTCGCCGAGTACGCGGCCAAGGAAGTCGGCGCCCGGGTCACCGGCATCACTATCTCACAAGAACAGTACGATTATGCCCGTAGCCGACTGTTCAAGCAGGGGCTTTCCGAGAAGACCGATATCCGGCTGGTCGACTACCGCGACGTCGAGGGTCGGTTCGACCGGGTGGCCTCCATCGAAATGTTTGAAGCCGTCGGCGAGGAGTATTGGCCGGCCTATTTCGGCAAGATCCACGACGTGCTCGTGCCCGGCGGCCGAGCGGGGCTGCAGATCATCACCATCGATGATGAGCATTTCGACAGCTACCGCCGGCGCACCGACTTCATCCAGAAGTACATCTTCCCCGGCGGTGTTCTGCCCAGCGAGAATGCGCTCAAGCCGGTGATCGACAATGCGGGCCTGCAGTGGTCCTCCGTGGCGCGTTTCGGCCAGGACTACGCCGACACCCTGGCGGAATGGCAGGACCGGTTCCAGGCGGCCTGGAACGAAATCCAGCCGCTGGGGTTCGATGAACGGTTCCGCAAGCTTTGGGCCTTCTACCTCAGCTACTGTGAGGCGGGCTTCCGGACCGGCCGCACCGATGTCATCCAACTGGAGCTGAAGCGCGCCTAGGCGCCCTGCAAAGGCCTGAATGCGCGATCCCCTCATTTCGACCGAAGACCTGGCCGCCCTGCTCAAGGAGCCCGACCTGAAGCTGGTCGACGCCAGCTGGTTCATGGATGGCCGCGACGCCCGGGCTGCCTGGCGTGAATCCCACATCCCCGGCGCGGTGTTCTTCGACATCGACGCCGTCAGCGACACCACTTCGATCCTGCCCCATATGCTGCCCTCGCCCGACGCCTTCGCACGGGCGGTCAGCGACCTGGGAATCGCCGATACCGACCACGTGGTGGTCTATGACCAGCAGGGCCTGTTCTCGGCCGCGCGGGTCTGGTGGACGTTCCGGGTCATGGGCGCGCTCAAGGTCCAGGTGCTGGACGGCGGCCTGCCCAAGTGGATCGCCGAGCGCCGGCCCGTGGAGTCCGGCAGCTCCCCCGTGAACGGCGCGGTGTTCCAGGCGCGCTACCGCCCTTCGCTCGTGCGCGACTACGAACATGTTGGGCGCGAATTGGGGGCCGGCGATCAGGTGCTGGACGCCCGCCCGGCCGCGCGCTTCCGCGGCGAGACCCCTGAACCCCGCCAGGGGCTGAAGTCTGGCCATATGCCCGGCGCGCACAGCCTGCCCTTTGGCGAGGTGTTGAACCCGGACGGGACGATGAAGTCGGCGCCCGAACTGGCCGCCATCTTCGCCGCGGCGGGGATCGATCCGTCGCGGCCGGTCACGGCGACCTGCGGCTCAGGTGTGACCGCGGCGATCCTGGCCCTGGCTCTGGCGCGGCTGGGA
>JANNVY010000402.1:0-10496 GCA_031408375.1 Pseudomonadota bacterium
ACAATGTGCTGCAGCGGATGATCCCGTTCCTGCCTCGCCGGGCCGCGTGAGCGACGCGGTCGCCGCGGCCGTCGCCGCGTTGCGGGCGGGCGAACTGGTCCTGCTGCCCACCGAGACCGTCTATGGCCTGGCCGCTGACGCGCGCAATCCAGACGCCGTGGCGCGGATCTTCGAAGCCAAGGGCCGCCCGCGCTTCAATCCGCTGATTTCCCACGTTCACGACCTGGCGGCCGCCGAGCGGATCGCGACTTTCGACGACCGCGCCCGCCCGCTCGCGGCGGCCTTCTGGCCGGGCCCACTGACCCTCGTCGCGCCGTTGCGTGACGCCGAAGCGGTCTGCGACCTGGCGCGTGCGGGACTCGACACCGTGGCCGTCCGCGCCCCCGCTCACCCCCTTGCCCGCGCTGTGCTGGCCGCCTTCGGTGGCCCGGTCGTGGCGCCGTCCGCCAACCGTTCGGGGCGCCCCAGCCCCACCCGCTTCGCCGACGCGGTGGAGGAAACCGGTTTCGCAGCCGCCGTGGCGCTGGACGGCGGAGACTGCGCCGTGGGGCTGGAATCCACCGTGGTCGCGGTGACCAACGAAGTCCGCCTGCTGCGCCCCGGTGCGGTCACGAGGGCCCAGATCGAAACCGTCACAGGCCCGCTCGCCGAAGCCGGCTCCGACGCCAGGCGTTCGCCCGGGCGGCTGGCCGCCCACTATGCGCCGGAGGCGCCCGTCCGTATCAACGCGCTGGAGGCCCGATCCGGAGAAGTCCTGATCGGCTTCGGGCCCGTTGCGGGAGACCTGAACCTCAGTCCCTCGGGAGACCTGCGCGAAGCGGCCGCCAACCTGTTCGCCATGTTGCGACAGGCCGACCGCTCGAGGCCCGCCGGCATCGCTGTCGCGCCCGTGCCAAGCAACGGCCTGGGTGAAGCGATCAATGACCGCCTGGCCCGCGCCGCGGGCAAGGTCGGCTAGAGCGACCAACCTGATTGCATCAGGTCGGTCGCTCCAGTCCTTTGTGTGGTCGCATTTTCTGGCGGCGAACCGGTGTCCACTTCGCCGGAAAATGCTCTAGCTGAATCGTATGCCGGCCTTCTCGAGGATGGCGACGGCGGGCTTGAGCTTGTCGCCATAGCGTTTCCAGCGGCCGATCGAGGAGTCGTAGAGCGGCTTTCGTACCTGTACGGCGCTGGCGGTCGCCACCACGCCTTTCTGGCTGTGGAACTCCAGGCTGCGGGCGTCGAACGGCAGGCCCACGAAATCAAGCAGCCGGCGCGTCTCGTTCTCCTGATCCGCCACCAGCGCCTCGTAGGACAGTTCGAGATAGCGATCGGCCGGCAGCACCTCGCGCCATTGGTCGGCGAGCCTGTGGAAGCGCACGTAATGATGCGCCGCGTTTTCGAGGTCGTAGACCGACGGATAGACGTGCGGCGTGGCGAAGAACAGGTTGCGATAGAAGCTGATGATGCTGTCCATCGGGTCGCGCCGCAGGGTGATGATGCGGGCGTCCGGAAGCGCGCGATGGATCGCGCCGGCGTAGACCGTGTTGATCAGCGTCTTGTCGGTGAACCGCGGCGTGTCACCGGCCATCGGCCGGGTCGCCTCGATGTAGCCGCTGCCCAGACGCCCCGGATCGACGCCGGCCAGCTCCCGCAGGTTCTCGGGGTCAAGGATGTGGCGATCGCTCCCGCCGCCGATGTGCTTGACCAGGGCCGGGAAAATGCCGAACTCGCCGCCGGCGGTGACCTGCGGATGCGCCGACAGGATGGCTTCGATCAGGGTCGTTCCGGTACGCGGGAGCCCGCTGATGAAGATCGGCGCCTCGGTGCGCAGGCCCGTCCCCTTCCCGGCCTTGTGGGACTGGGCGGCGGCAGCGAAAAGAGCGTCCTCGCGACTGGCCGAATAGTCTGCCTTGGACCGACGCACCGCCTTGGCCTTCACCAGCCAGTCGAACGCGGTTTCGAAATCGCCGAGGTCCTCGTAGGTCTTGGCCAGGGCGTGGCCGATATGGAGCGTACGGTCGCCCGTGGGGTCTGGCCCGGAGAACTGGGCCAGCAGGGCGGGAATGTGGTTGGACACGACCGTCTGGCGTTCCAGGCCGACGAGAGCATACCAGGCCGGGTAATGCCGTGGCTCCAGGCGCAGCGCTTCGGTCAGCCGGCGCCTGGCTTCTTCGAACTCACCGGTGAACACCAGGGCGGAGCCGATATTGTATTGGGCCGAGGCATCGAACGGAGCAGCGTCGGCGACGGCCCGGAGATACCCGGCCGCCCGATCGTGCGCCCCCAGCAAGGTGTATGCCTTGCCCACCTGGGCGAGGATTTGCGGGCCCATTGCCGGCAGGCGCGACAGCTCATCGGCCGCAGCCGACAGCTTGCCCAGTCGCTCCACGACGGCGTCAAACGTCAGCTTGCTCATCGGATCATACCCGACTGAGCGCCACGCTCATTCGCCCGCAACGCCATCGCCATTGGCGTCGACCCAGCCATCCGCCTGAAGCAGCGCGCGCAACGGCTCCAGCTGGGTGGCGTAGCGACGCCAACTACCGATATTGGCGGCGGTGATCGGTTCGCGCACCTGGCCGGCGCTCGGAGTGCTGACCGACCCGACCGACAGGTGCGGCTGGAGGCAGGCCTCCTCGAAATCAAGGCCGCAAGCGGCCAACATCTGCGGCGTCACGGTTGCGGGATCGCGAACCAGAGCTTCGTAGTCGACTTCGATGAAGCGCTCGCCCAGCGCCTTGCGCCAGTCGGCCACAAGTCGGCGATAGACGCCGTAGTGGGCGGCCATGTCCTCCTGGCGATAACACCAGGTGAACCCTGCGCCGAAGCTGAGCTTGAAGGCGCCGAAAAGGGCATCCATGGGCTCGCGCCGGATGTGGAGGATTGATGCATCCGGAAGCGCGGCCGCGATTGCCGGCGCATACCACCAGTTCAGGGGCATCTTGTCGGTGATGACCTCGGCGCCATCGGCCAGCCCTGCGATCTCTTCGCGGTAACCCTTGCCGACGGCCGACCAGTCGATCGGCCCGGCCGTGGCGACCCGCGCGTCGATGTAGGGGTTCGGGTCCAGCCCGGACGCCGCCTTCAGCTCCCGGCCGAACGTCTCCAGCTCGCCAAGGCTGCGAACCTTCGAGTGGGCGGCGAATACGCGTTCGATCAGGGTCGAGCCACTGCGTGGCAAGCTGATGATGAAAATCGGGCGGGGCGAGGCGGGTTGAGCCCCGGTACTGGACGGGATCGACGCCTGAAGCTGGCGCATGGCGTCAGCCGTGGCCTGCTCCTGCGCCAGGCTCCACTTCACTTCGACCGCTTCCGCCTGATTGGCGCGGGCCAGCACTGTCCAGGCCTCTTCGTATTGCCCGAGATCGTTCAGCTGCTTGAAAAGCGCATAGTCGATGTGGGCTCGGTCTGACTCGTTGGCAAACCGCGGGCGGACGGACTTCAACCGGGCAACCTGGTTGTCGTCCGGCCGCGCCTTGTGCAAATCACTCAGCAATTCATAGACCGGCAGGTGCCCGGGGGCGAATTGCAGGATCTTCTCCAGCACCTTCACCGCGTCGTCCGGCCGGCCGAGGCTGCGATAAACGGTCGCCAGATTGAACAGCACATCCGGACGGTCCGTAAGGTGGCTGGCGGCGAATTCGAGGTGCGGCGCCGCCTCGGCGCCCATGCCCACGCTCATCAGGGTCGCGCCGATGATGTTGCGAGAGATCGGGTCGAGGGCCAACATCGGACGAGGCGTACGCGCCAACTCCAGCGCCTCGGCCCACCGGCGCTGGCACGACAGGGCCCAGCCGCGGTCCACATAAAGCCGGTCCTTCGTCAGGGGATCGGTCGTCAACTCCAGCGCCCGCAACTGGGCAAACTCGGCTCTGGCGGCGTTATGCACCCGGTTGGCTGCGCCGGCGACGGCGATCCAGACGTCCGCGCGATCCGGCGCCAGGCGGGCGGCGGCCTCGGCGGCCTCGACTTCGGCTGGGGATCCCTTCGGACTGCGTATGGCGCGGGCGGCCTCAAGGGCGGCGTCGGCGGAGGCGAACACCGCCTTGGATGCGGGCTGGCTCATGAGTGAATCCTCGGCAAACGCTTATTGGGCGGTCCAACCGCCGTCGATGGAGTAGCTGGAGCCGTTCGCGGAGGCGCCGGCATCGGACACCAGATAGAGCAACAGGCCGTTCAACTGGTCGAAGGTGACGAACTGCCTGGTCGGCTGGGCGGCCAGGATGACCGTCCGGACGACTTCTTCCTGCGATATGCCGCGGGTGCGGGCCTGGTCGGCGATCTGGTTCTTGACGATCGGCGTCATGACGTAGCCCGGGCAGATCGCGTTGCAGGTTATCCCGAAGGTCGCGACTTCCAGGCCCACCGACTTGGTGAAACCCACCACGCCGTGCTTGGCCGCCACATAGGCCGACTTGAACGGCGAGGCGACCAGGCCGTGGGCCGAGGCGATATTGACGATCCGCCCCTTCTTCTGGGCCTTCATGATCGGCACCGCGGCGCGGGTGGCGTGGAAAACCGAGGTCAGGTTGATGGCGATGATCCGGTCCCACTGTTCGGGCGGAAAGTCCTCGACCGCCTCGACGTGCTGGACGCCGGCGTTGTTGATCAGGATGTCCAGCCGGCCGAACTCGGCGGTGGCGTAGGTGATCATTTCGGCGATCTGGGCCGGGTCGGTCATGTCCGCGCCGTGATAGCGGACCGGCGCGCCGGTGCGGATCTCGAGGCTGCGGCGGTTGGCCTCGATCTCGGCCGGGTCGCCCAGGCCGTTCAGAACCACCTTCACGCCACGACAGGACAGGGCTTCGGCCATGGCCCAGCCGATCCCCGACGTCGAGCCGGTGATCAGGGCCACCTGCCCCCGCAGACTGCCAAAGGGGTCAGGCGCGCCAAGGCGGGCTTCCACATCGGCCCCATGCTCGTCGGAAACCGACGAAGGGAATGAGACCTCGGGGGCGAAGTGCTTCTTGAGCCAGCCAAACATGTCGAACGTCATTCTTGGGTGTGTAGGGTGAAATTGCTGCGGTAGCGAGATGCCACGCCTCACGGTTGCGGGCGAGCGAATATCCATTCGGTATCCGACGACGCATCAGGCCGGAACTGGTAGCCCGCCACATCGAAGGCCCGCAAGTCCGTCGCCGCCTCGATCCGATGCTGGATCGACCAACGGGCCATAAGGCCGCGGGCCTTCTTGGCGAAGAAACTGAGCACCCGGCCCTCGCCGTCCTTCTCTTCGACGAAGCGCACGCTGACGACCGGCCGCTTCAGGGCTTTTCGGTCGACGGCGGTGAAATACTCCTGGCTGGCCAGGTTGATGATGGTCGGATCGGCGTGGCCCTCGGCGTCCGCGTTCAGCAGCCTGGCGATCCTCGGGCCCCAGAAGTCGTAGAGGGTCTCGCCCCGACGGGTAGCCAGGCGCACGCCCATCTCCAGCCGATAGGGCTGAATGCGGTCGAGCGGCCGAAGCACGCCGTAGAGGCCCGACAGTATGCGCAGACGGTCCTGGGCCCAGTCGAGATCGGCGGCGGTCAGGCTGCGCGCCTCCAGCCCGGCGTAGACTTCACCATTGAAAGCCAGGGCGGCCTGCAGGCCCTCTGCATCCGGCGAGCGGTCAAAGCTCTGGAAACGCTCACGGTTCAAGGCCGCGAGGCTGTCGGAAATGTCCATCATGGCCCGTAGCTTCGCCTTGGAGAGCCCCCGGGCGCGCGTGACAAGGGTAGTGGTGTCGGAAAGCAGTCGCGGCGCGCTCGCCGCAAGCGGCGCGGCCGGCGGCGTGAAGTCGAGGGATTTGGCAGGGGAAATGAGCAGCAGCATCGGATCGGCAGATAGCCCTTGCCGGGGAGTCGCGCCAGCGTCCGGGGACAGGCCCAGGCAAAAGAAAAGCGGCGGGGGTTTCCCCCCGCCGCTCTCTTCAGGCTTGCAGTCAGTCGAGTGACTAGAAGCGCAGCTTCGCCGAGATGGAGAAGGTGCGGCCCAGCACGCGGTAGACTTGCGGGTCGGTGTTGGCTTGCGAGAACAGACCAGCGGGGGTCTGGGGCGTGTCTTCGTCGAACAGGTTGCCGATGAAGCCGGTGACCTGGAAGTTGTCGGTGACAGCCCAACGCACGGAGGCGTCGACGTAGCTGGCTTCCGGATCCAGTTGACCAACCCCGCCGCACTCGCCCGCCGGGCCAACGCCGAAGGTGGTGTCGCAGAGTTTCGGCACGTAGGACCAACGCGCGAACGCGGTCCAGTCACCGAGGGTGTAGTAGATCGACAGGGTGGACTTCCAGTCGAAGATCGCGCCGCCGATGCCGGCGCTGGTGGTGCCGGCGAATTCGCCGCCGTTCACCTGGTAGCTGTTGATGATCGAGTACAGCTCATTGATGCGCAGACGACCCGGGATCGGGAGGAAGGTGTCCTCCAGATTGACGGACCACTCGAACTGCATGTCGATGCCGTCCGTGGAGATCTCGCTCAGATTGGCGATCGTCGTGTTGACGGCGTCGATCTGACCGGTGACTGCGTTGCGCTGGATACGCGAACAGCCACCGCCAGCGTTGCCGCTGTAGCAGTCGTTGATCCAGAACTGGGCGCCCAGGCCACCAACGGCATCGGTGATCTTGATGTCGTAGTAGTCCAGGGTCATGCGGAAGTCGCCGACCGGGAACCAGTCGGGCTGGAGCACGAAGCCGACCGTCCAGGTCTCAGCGGTTTCAGGGCTCAGGTTCGGGTTACCGAACGCGAAGGCCTGGACCTGGCTGTTGTTGGCGGCGAAGCCGGGATACAGGCCGATCGGAACGCCCTGGGCCACACAGAACGCCTGCCCACCAACGACGTTGCCGAGGTTGGATTGACGGCAGGGGTCGGTGTAGGACGGGAAGCCTTGGTCGCCGTTCTGGAACAGTTCGATGACCGAAGGCGCGCGGGTCGCTTCGTTGTAGACCGTGCGGAAGCGCAGCCATTCAACGGGGGCCCACTCGCCGCCGATCTTGAAGGTCTCGACGACGCCGGCGGACGAGTAGTCCGACGTACGGTAGCCGCCCTCCAGGCCGAGGTAGTGGAACAGCGGCATGTCTTTGACGATCGGCACCGAGATTTCCATGTAGAGTTCGGAAACCTGGATGGCGCCGGCGACGTCCTGGACGGCGTTGAAGCCGAAGATGTTGCCGGTGCGCTGCTCGTTGTCGACCTGGTAGACGATGTCGGTGTCACGATATTCGAAGCCGAACACCGCCGCGATCGGGCCCGCGGGGAGCTCGAACAGGTCGCCGCGCACGAAGCCGGCGATGCGGGTCTCTTCGACTTGCGTCTCGGAGAAGGTGTTGACCCGCAGGAAGTCGACCATGTTGTTGAGGCCGGTCGAGGTCAGGGTGCCGGGGCCGAAGATGTCGAGCGGCACACAGCCCGGAAGGGCCGAGGCGCCGAGCGGGGCGCCGGCGGCGGTTTGACAGCCGGCCAGGCCTTGCGACAGCGCCGTCTTGTTGGTGCTGTTGAGGCCGTTCGAGTTGAAGTAGCTCGAGCCGTAGCTGGCGGTGGCCGACCAGCTCCAGTTGTCGTTGAACTCGCCGTCGAGCGTGACCAGGCCGTAGAAGGTGTTGTTCTCGTTCAGGCCGTTACGGGTGCCGACTTCGTTCATGCGGCGGGCCATGGTGAACGAGGCCAGCGGGTTGGCGCGCGACTGCAGGGCGATCCAGAGGTCAGGCGCATTGGCCTTGATCAGGGTCTGCATGGCGGGCGTCAGGGTCACGGTCAGGCCGGTCGCGGGCGTCGGAGCCAGCTGAACTTCCTGGAACGAGTTGACGAAGTTCAACATCACCTTGGCGCGGATGTTGTCGTTGATGTCGTAGTTGACCGTGGTGGTCATGTTGAAGCGTTCGGCCGGGATGATCAGGAAGTTGTCCGGCGCGAAGTTGTAACGCGAGGAACCAGCCGCACGATCCGGCACGGCGCAGGCGCCCGACGTGTTACGCGGAGTCAGCTGACCGGCGTCGTTCCACGACAGGTTACCGCCGTTGACCGCGCCGCCGGCGATGCCGTCACAGTTGGTGTCGGTGTTGCCGGCGCCGAAGCGCGCGGGCAGCAGGACCGACAGGTTGGTGAACGGGTTGGCGCCGCTGTTGGAGATGAAGCCCCAGGCAGGCGTGCCCGAACCACCGGCGAACAGCGTGCCGCCGCCGGAGATACAGGCGACGCCTTCGGCGGCCGTATCGGCGATGGTCGTGCGCGTGTTGCTGGCATAACAGGCCGCGGCCGAGGTGCGCGAGTAGTCGAACTCGGACTGCAGCACGGATTCACGGTTGTAGTAGGCGGCGTAGGCGGTGGCGTTACCGCGGCCGTTGGCGAAGTTGCCGCCGACCAGGGCGTTGACTTCGACTTCCGGAGCGTTGCCGTCGAAGGACGAACCGTAGGTGGCCGTGATCTCGGCGCCTTCGTAATCGTCCTTGAGGATGAAGTTGACGACGCCGGCGATTGCGTCGGAGCCGTAAACGGCCGAGGCGCCGCCGGTGACGACTTCAATGCGATCGATCAGCGAGGCCGGGATCGTGTTGAGGTCGACAACGCCGGTGGAGGACGAGGCGGGCACGCGCTCGCCGTTGACCAGCACCAGGGTGCGGTTGGTACCGAGGCCGCGAAGGTCGATGGTCGAGAAGTCTTCACCGCCCGCGTTGTTCGACGTGCGGGTGTTGCCCGGGACGATCTGGGGCAGTTCGTTCAGCAGGGTGTCGACGGTCAGGGTGCCGGTCAGCTCGAGCTGCTCGGAACCGACGGTCGTGACCGGGCTGATGGCTTCAAAGTCCTGGCGGACGATGCGCGAGCCGGTGACGACAACGCCCTCGACCTCGGTAGCATCCTGGGCGAACGCCGGTGCGGCCTGCAAGGCCAGCAGCGCCGCGCCGCCGATGATGGTCGACGCCAAAAGGCGCTGACGAGCGGTTTGGATTTTCAACTTCATTCCTCCTGAGCCCGGTTCCCCGACGAGTTCGTCAACTTTGACGCCCCCCTCGCCTCACCACAGCGAAATAGCCCGCAGACAGAACGCCTCCGGATGCTCTCACGTTATGGAGATGCCAACGGTGGGGTCAACGGATGATGAAACCCGTGCAAGTGGTTGGCCTCCCTATGTCGCAAATCCGCCACAGCTTCGCCTTCTTGGGGATTTTCCCTTGTTGGCTATGGGAATCCGCATCGCCCGGCGGCCACAATCGGAGCCAATTGGGGGACCCAAACGGTGTGGCCCCGGGCGTGGTTCACGAGCCCCCGCGGGCCGGGCGCAACCTGCCTGGCGATCACAGAAAAACCGAAAGCCGGATCGACACGGTGTGATTCGCCGGAGCCTGAGCACCACCCGGACCAGCGCGGACACGGAAAACCGCCCGCGACGCAAGGAAGAGATTGCAGACCGGGCCTGTCTCTTCTTGAATGCACACCCCGACATCGGGTGACGGAACCAGACCATGACAAAGCTGATCGGCGCCAAGAACACTGTGCTCGCCCTGACACTGGCGGGACTCGCCTTGTGCGGCCCCGCCCAGGCGCAGAACCGGCCGGCCGGCACGACGGACCGGGCCGCGACCCTCAAGAGCCTCTCGGACTGTCGTTCGATCGCCGAGGATTCGGCTCGCCTGGCCTGCTACGACGCGGCGGCCGCCAATATCGACCGGGCCGAGACTTCCGGCGAGCTGGTGGTGGTGGATCGCGGCCAGGTGCGCGAGGCCAAGCGGTCCCTGTTCGGCTTCGACACCAGCGCGCTGAACTTCTTTGACCGCGGTTCGGGCGAGGCCCGTGTCGAGGTCGCCAATGTCACCCTGACCATCGACCGGGCCTACCGCGGCGAGGGCGGGCGGTGGGTGATGGTCATGACCGATGGCCAGGTGTGGCGCCAGCTGGACAGCCAGGGCCCCTACAACCCACCCCGCCAGGGCTCGAAGGCCGAGATCCGCAAGGCGTCGCTGGGCAGCTATTTCCTGAACGTGGACGGCCAGACCGCCATTCGCGCGCGCCGCGAGAAATAGGCCGTGGTCAGCCATTTCAAGAAGGTCACCGAGAACTTCTGGGTTTCGCCCCAGGTTCTCGAAGAGCACGTCCAGGCCGCCGCCGACGCCGGGTTCCGCACCCTGATCAACAACCGGCCGGACGGCGAGGAGCCCGGCCAGCCGACCGACGCCCAGGTCGAGGCCTGGGCCAGGGCCCGGGGTCTGGACTACCAGGCGCTCCCGGTCTCGGGTGGGATCAGCCGCGAGCTGGTCGAGGCGATGGGCGACATGGTGGCCGATGCGCAAAAGCCTGTGCTGGCGTTCTGCCGGTCGGGGATGCGCTCGATTTCACTCTGGGCCATGGCGGAATCCCTGGCCGGACGGCGGGTCAAGGCGGACCTGATCGAGCGGGGCGAGGCCGCCGGTTACGATCTGAGCCGGATACCGATCTAGCGGTTGATCGAAACGATGGCGCTGGCTCCGCCGAAGCCGGGGACCAGCTCGGTGTGACCACAGCTGGCGAGCGTCAGCTGCATCGCCATGAGACACAGGAAG
>JANNVY010000403.1:0-1562 GCA_031408375.1 Pseudomonadota bacterium
GACAGGCTTGAATCCAGCGCCTTGGAAACCCCGTCGAAGAGCGCCTCGGTGCGCACGTCCTCGCGGCAGCTCTCGGTTCCGGCGATTGAGAAGCGGCTGGTGGCGACGGGGTGATCCTTGCCGTCAATGTTGACCGACTTCACCTCGGGCGCGACCGGCACCTCGTAGGTGCGGGCGCGCTCATAGACGTAGGTCGCGCCGGCGACGATGCGCCAATAAGGCTGGTAGCGCCGCTCGCGATAGACCAGCTCGAAGTCCTCGTCCTTGGGCTTGGAGAGAAACCCCGAAAGCTTGGCCAGCGTCCCGAACGCCTCCATCCGCTGGCTCCAGGCGCGGCCCTCGGCGTGGTCCATGTTGAACCGGTCCGGATGGAACAGGACGCGTTCCTCGGCGAGATCGACGTTCATGGGCGGCCTCCCAGCGCAGGCGGGAGACTAGGAGGGCGCGCCGCCGGGCTCAACCCTCAGAGAATGAAGCGGCTCAGGTCCGCGTCCCTGGCCAGGTCGCCGACCCGCTCCTTCACCAGCTTGGCGTCGATGACGATGGTCTGGCCCGAGAGATCTGAAGCGCGGAAGCTGATGTCTTCGGTGACCCGTTCCATGACGGTTTGCAGCCGACGCGCGCCGATGTTCTCGACTGCAGTGTTGACCGCCACGGCCGCGTCGGCGAGCGCCTCGATGGCATCCGGCGTGAACTCGAGGGTGACGTTCTCGGTGGCCATCAGGGCCTGGTGCTGGCGGATCAGGTTGGCTTCCGGCTCGGTCAGGATGCGACGCATGTCCTCGCGGGAGAGCGCCTTCAACTCGACGCGGATCGGCAGGCGGCCTTGCAGCTCGGGCAACAGGTCCGACGGCTTGGCGACGTGGAAGGCGCCAGAGGCGATGAACAGGATGTGGTCGGTCTTCACCGGCCCGTACTTGGTCGAGACCGTGGTGCCCTCGATCAGCGGCAGCAGGTCGCGCTGCACGCCCTCGCGCGACACGTCGGCCCCGCCGCGATCCTGGCGGGCGGCGACCTTGTCGATCTCGTCGAGGAAGACGATGCCCTCGTTCTCGGTCAGCTGCACGGCCTCGTGGGTGAGCGCGTCGTTGTCCAGAAGCTTGTCGCCTTCCTCGGCGATCAGCGGGCCGACGGCGTCGCGGACGGTCATGCGCACGGTCTTGGTGCGCCCGCCCATGGCCTTGGAGAACATCTCCGACAGGTTCAGGACCCCGACACCCGGCTGGCCGGGAACGTCCATGGCGCCCAGCGGCGAGGAGGTGTCGGCGATGGCGATCTCGACATCCTTGTCGTCGAGTTCGCCGGCCAGCAGCTTCTTGCGGAAGCTCTCGCGGGTCGCGGGCTGCGAGCCGACGCCCACCAGGGCGTCAAGTAGCCGCTCCTCGGCGGCCTGCTCGGCGCGGGCGCGGACATCGGCGCGGCGGCGGTCGCGGACCTGTCCGATGGCGGCCTCCACCAGGTCGCGGATGATCTGGTCGACGTCGCGGCCAACGTAGCCGACCTCGGTGAACTTGGTGGCCTCGACCTTCAGGAAGGGCGCCTGGGCCAGGCGCGCGAGGCGC
>JANNVY010000404.1:0-2607 GCA_031408375.1 Pseudomonadota bacterium
CCCATGTGCGGCAGCAGCACCACGTTGGGCAGGCCGATGAGATCGGGGTGGACGGCCGGTTCGTGTTCGAACACGTCCAGGCCCGCGCCGGCGAAGGCGCGGGCCTTCAGGGCCGCGGCCAGGGCCTCCTCGTCGATCACCTCGCCGCGCGCGGTGTTGACCAGCACCGCGTGCGGCTGGAGCAGCGCCAGGCGGCGCGCGTCCATCAGATGGTGGGTCTGGGGCGTCAGCGGGCAATTGATCGAGACGATGTCGACGCGGGCCAGCATCTGGTCGAGGTCGTCCCAGAAGGTCGCGTTGAGGTCCTCGACCACCGCCGGATTGGCCTGGCGCCGGTTGTGATAGTGGATCGACAGGCCGAAGGCCCGGCCGCGGCGGGCCACCGCCTGGCCGATACGGCCCATGCCGATGATGCCCAGCCGCTTGCCCCAGATGCGCCGGCCCGTCATCCAGGTCGGCGTCCAGCCGGTGAACTTGCCGGCCCGGATGATGTCCGCGCCCTCCACGAAGCGCCGGGCCGTGGCCAGGATCAGGCCCATGGTCATGTCGGCGGTGTCTTCGGTCAGCACGCCCGGCGTATTGGTGACGATCAGGCCCGCGCCGACCGCGGCGGGGATGTCGATGTGATCCATCCCGGCGCCGAAATTGGCGATCATCTTCAGGCTCTCGCCCTTGGCCGCGATGATGTCGGCGGTGATGTTGTCGGTGATGGTGCAGCACAGCACTTCGGCGCGACCCATCGCCGCCTTAAGCTCCTGTTCACCAAAAGGGCGATCATCGAGGTTAAGTTCGGCGTCGAACAGCTCGCGCATGCGCGTCTCGACGGGCTCCGGCAGTTTACGCGTGAGGACGACCTTGAGCTTGCGGACGGACATCGGATCCCTGGGAATGGCGCGACCGGGGCGGTTTAGCAAAGCCGGAGGCCGCGCGATACGCGTTCTCCTCGCGCTGGCTGTCGCCGCCAGCATGGTCGGCCCGCAGGCCTCCGCCGCCGACGATCGCTACCGCGCCGGCGACCGCCCCACCCCGTCGCGGCTGCCGGTGCCGCGCTGGGTGTCGCTGAAGTTCAATGACGTGAACGCCCGGTCCGGCCCCGGCGACGACTATCCGGCCGTCTGGACCTACCACGCCAAGGGCCTGCCGGTTCAAGTGATCGCCGAGACCCGCGAGTGGCGAAAGGTCTGCGATCCGGACGGCGGTACAGCCTGGATCCACCGCCGCACCACGGTGGGCGTGCGCACGGTCTTCCATCGCGGCGCCCAGTTGCTGCCGCTGCGCTCGGGCCCCAAGGACACCGCCCGGGTGCGCGCCCTGCTGGCGGTGCGCGGCATCGCCCGGCTGGACAAGTGCGAGCAGGGCTGGTGCCTGGTCGAGGCGGGCAAGGCCAAGGGCTGGGCCCGCGCCGCCAGTCTCTGGGGCCTGGCCACCCAGCGGGTCTGCCGCTGACCCGGGGGACAGACACCCGCCGCGCCGACGGCGCCTGCTGATCCAGCGACCTCGCGGCGGGTGTCTGTCCCCGCATCGCGCTGGCTGTTGAGCCTCCCGCTCACGTCGTGTAACCCCCTGTAACAATCCGGCGCACAGGGAGCGCTCAACAAGAATGCCCGAACAGCAGAACGCCTATTCCTACGAAGACCTGCTGGCCCACGGCCGCGGCGATCTGTGGGGGCCCGACAACGCCCAGCTGCCGGCCCCGCCGATGCTCATGTTCGACCGTATCGTCCGGATCGAGGGCGAGGGCTCCGGCGCCCACGGCAAGGGCTACATCGAGGCCGAACTCGATGTGAACCCCGACCTCTGGTTCTTCAAATGCCACTTCATCGGCGATCCGGTGATGCCGGGCTGCCTGGGCCTGGACGCCATGTGGCAGCTGGTCGGCTTCTTCCTCGGTTGGTCCGGCGGACCCGGCAAGGGGCGCGCCCTGGGCGTCGGCGACGTGAAGTTCACCGGCCAGGTGCCGCCCACCGCGAAGAAGGTGGTCTACAAGATCGACCTCAAGCGGGTCATCAACCGCCGCCTCGTCATGGGCATCGCCGACGGGGTGATGGAACGCGACGGAGAGGTTATCTACACGGCCACGGATTTGCGGGTCGGCCTGTTCGACCCCAAATCCATGTAGGCGACCAATCCTTCTAGGCGAGAGGACGGCTTGATGCGGCGTGTCGTAATATCGGGGCTCGGGATCGTATCCTCCATCGGCAACAACGCCGGGGAGGTCGCGGAGTCCCTTCGCAACGCCCGTTCGGGCGTCCGGACCGCGCCGAAACACGCCGAGCTGGGCTTCCGCTCCCAGGTCGAGGCCGCGCCGCAGATGAGCTGGGAAGAGCACGTCGACCGGCGCGCCGCCCGCTTCCTCTCCGAGGGCACCGGCTGGGGCCATATTGCGTTCGAGGAAATGCTCAAGGACTCCGGCCTGGAAGAGGCCGACATCTCCAATGAGCGGACCGGCATCATCGTCGGCGCCGGCGGGGCCTCCACCCGCGCCATCGTCGAGGCCGCGGCCATCACTGTCGAGAAGGGCCCCAAGCGCGTCGGCCCCTTCGCCGTGCCCAAGGCCATGAGCTCGGGCCCGTCGGCGACGCTCGCCACCTGGTTCAAGATCAAGGG
>JANNVY010000405.1:0-4432 GCA_031408375.1 Pseudomonadota bacterium
CGAAGGGTCCGGTGACAGCGAAGGCGAACGCTTGGGCGGGCTCAAGGCTCAACCGGTCGCCGACATCGGCGAAGACCACCAAGCTGGCTAGCGGGTGGTAGCCGTCGGCGCCGGGTGGGCCGACGTGCAGGTAGAGATTGACCTTGGCCGGCGCGAGTCGGGTCGCCGCGCCTGTCACGTCGAGGGGGCGGCCGCAGAGGTCGCTGCCGGATTCGGCAGGCCGTCCTTCAGCTTGCCTTCGGCGCGCGCCTTTTGCTCGTCGTTGGGTTCAAGGCTCAGCACGCGGCGCCACTGGAAGCGGGCCTCGTCCTTGCGGCCGACCATCCAGTAGGCGTCGCCCAGGTGGTCATTCACGTCCGGATCGGCGGGGCTGAGCAACACCGCGCCTTCGAGCAGCTCTACGGCCTGAGCGTAGTCGCCGAGCTTGAAGTGGGCCCAGGCCAGCGAGTCCTGGATGGCGCCCGACTGGGGCTGGCCGGTGGCGGCGCGTTCGACAAGCGCCATCCCCTCGCGCACCTTCACGCCGCGGTCGATCCAGGCGTAGCCGAGGTAGTTCAGCACCTCAGGCTGGTCGGCGGACATGGCCATGGCGCGCTGCAGGTCGGTCTCGGCTTCGGTCCAGCGATCCATCCGGTCGAGCGAAATGGCGCGCATGTAGCGGGGACGCCAGTCGCCGTCGCCCGCAGCGATCAGCCGATCCAGCACCGGCACGGCGTCGGCATCGCGCTTGTTGGCGCGCAGGAGGTCGGCGTAGGTCAGCTGCGCGCGGCTGTCATCGGGGCGGCCGCGGGCGTCTTCCCCGGCCAGCTTCAGGGCCTCGGTGACCTGACGGTCGGCCTGCAGGCTGTAGATCAGCTTGGTGCGGCTCTCGGCGTAGTAGATCGAGGTCGGGGGCACCCGGCCCCAGGCGGCGCGCGCGGCGACCTCATCGTCGATCTTGGCGAGGGCGTCGCCGATCAGCATCCAGCCCTGGTGCAGCGCCGGATCCAGCCTGAGCGCCAGGCGCAGGTAGATCATCGACAGTTCGGTCTGGCGCTGGGCGTTCATGGCCGCGGCGGCGAAGCCCATCGACTGGGCGGCCCCCTCCGCCAGCGTCGGCAGCGGCGGCGCCTTGCCCCGGCGGCCGGCCCGGTCCTTCAGCGCCACAAGGGTCATGTCGGCAGGGTCGTCGAGCAACCCCTTGTCGTAGAGCGCCACGGCGTCGGCGCGGCGGCCGCGCCGCTCGAGGAATTCGCCATACATCGGCAGGAACAGGGCCGAGGCGACCGCGTCTTCCGACAGGGTCTTGTAGATGGCCTCCGCCTCGTCGGGCCGCTTGCGGATCTCGAGCAGCTGGGCACGGGCGAGCGCGCTGAACAGGTCGGCGATGCGGTCGCCCTCGCCTTCCGGCGCGGTCAGGGCGGCGTCCCAGTTCCCGGCGGCGGCAAGCGCCCAGGGACGCAGGACGGCGGCGGCGGTGCGGTGGGGGAAGACGATGCTGTTGTCGGCCAGGCGCTCGACGGCCAGCTGGCCCTGACCCTCGGCCAGGGCATTGGCCGCCTGGGTCAGCCGACCGAGACTGTCGAGCCCGGGCTGGTCGGGGTCCGGCGCCGGGGCCAGGCGCGCGGCGGCCTGGACGTCGCCGGCATAGAGGGCGGCGGTGAAAGCGCGCTGACGAAGCTTGGGATTGTCGGGCACGGCGACGGCGACGGCCTCAAGCCGGATCGCGGCTTCCTCGCTGTCTCCGGCATGCAGCGCGCTGCGGCCGGCGAGGTAGGCGCCATAAACCGAGCGGTCGTCGACGGAAGGGCGCTCGGCAGCCTCGCCGGTGGACTGGGCCCCGGCCCCGCCGGCCAGGGAAACGGCGATTGCCAGCACGGCTGCGGAGGCGGAAAACCTGAACGACATGATAGTTTTACCGCCTCAAACTTACATATTCGGATAGTTGGGCCCGCCGCCGCCTTCGGGGGTGGTCCAGACGATGTTCTGCGACGGATCCTTGATGTCGCAGGTCTTACAGTGGACGCAGTTCTGGGCATTAATTTGAAAGCGCGGGTTGGACCCGTCCTCGTCCCTCAACACCTCATAGACCCCGGCCGGGCAGTAGCGCTGCGCCGGTTCGGCGTATTCCGGCAGGTTTACCCCGATCGGCACCGTCGGATCGATCAGCTTCAGGTGACTGGGCTGGTCCTCCTCGTGGTTGGTGTTCGAGATGAACACCGACGACAGCTTGTCGAAACTAAAAATGCCGTCCGGCTTGGGATAGGCGATGGGCTTGAAGTCTTTTGCATGGCCGGTTGCGGCCGCGTCGGTTTTCCCATGCTTGAGCGTGCCCAGGAACGAGAATCCCCCGAGCAGCGAGGACGTCATCATGTCCATGCCCGCCACCAGGGTGCCGAGGCCGTTGCCCAGCTTCGACAGCAGCGGCTTGACGTTTCGGACCGGGGCCAGGTCCTTCCAGATCGACGAGCCCTTGAAGCCGTCCTGGTAGGCGTCCAGTCGGTCGCCGGAGCGGCCCTCGGCGAGCGCGGCGAAGGCGGCCTCGGCGGCCATCTTGCCGGAGCGGATGGCGTTGTGGCTGCCCTTGATGCGCGGGACGTTCACGAAGCCGGCGGAATCCCCGATCAGCACGCCGCCCGGGAAGGTCAATTTCGGCACCGACTGCAGCCCGCCCTCGACGATGGCGCGGGCGCCGTAGGAGATGCGCCGACCGCCTTCCAGGTGATCCTTGATGGCCGGATGGGTCTTGAAGCGCTGGAACTCGTCGAAGGGCGACAGGTACGGGTTCTTGTAGTTCAGGTGCACCACGAAGCCGACGGACACGTAGTTGTCGCCGAAGTGGTAGAGCCAGGATCCGCCGCCGGTGGAGTTGTCGAGCGGCCAGCCCATGGTGTGCTGGACCAGGCCGGGCTTGAACTTGTCGTCCGGGACCTGCCACAGCTCCTTGATGCCGAGGCCGAATTTCTGGGGCTCGCTCTCGTCGGCCAGGCCGAACTCGGTCATCAGAGTCTTGGCCAGCGAGCCGCGCACGCCCTCGCCGATGAAGACGTACTTGCCGTGCAGTTCGATGCCGGGCTGGTAGTCGGGCTTGCGATGGCCGTCCTTGCCGACGCCGAAGACTCCCGCGACCACGCCCTTCACCTCGCCGGCCTCGCCGAAGACGAGCTGTGAGGCGGCCATGCCGGGATAGACCTCTACCCCCATCCCCTCGGCCTGTTCGGCCAGCCAGCGGCACAGGTTGCCCAGGGAGCCGATGTAGCAGCCGTGGTTGGACATGAAGCCGGGCTGGGGCAGCCAGCCGATGTTCATCTGGCCGGCGGGGCCGAGCACCAGGAAGTGGTCTTCCTTGACCGGGGTGTCGAGCGGCGCGCCCTTGTCCTTCCAGTCCGGGATCAGTTCGGACAGGCCCGAGGGGTCGAACACCGCGCCCGACAGAATGTGGGCTCCGACCTCGGAGCCCTTCTCCAGCACCGCGACGGAGACCTCGCTCCCGGCCTCGGCGGCCAGTTGCTTGAGGCGGATCGCGGCGGCCAGGCCGGCGGGGCCGGCGCCGACGATGACAACGTCGTATTCCATCGCCTCGCGCGGCTCGTCCGCCGTCTGGGTCTGGGTCTCGGTGGAAGCGCCGTCGGCCATGGTCTCGAATCCTCGTCGGCGCCTGGCTGCGCCTTTGTCGATATATCCGAATGTGACGTTGGGGCGGTCAACGCTTTTTCGGGGTGCGGGGCGGTTCGAGGCGATGCCGATCCGCGCGCGCAACCAAACGTATAGCTATCTTATTGATTCTATTTTTTTATGCCGAACTCGACCCCTGACAACGCCCTCGAAAGCGATCCGAATTCGGTGTCGCGGCGGCCATTTTGCTCTAACCAAGGGCCGTGACACCCGCTTCATCCGATCCCCGCCCCGATACTCGCGCCATCGAGAGCCTGCTCGCCTTCTGGCGTGACGCGGGCGTGGAAGGGGCGTTTGAGGATGCGCCGGTCGACCGGACGCTGACCCAGCCCAAGCCAGAGGTCCGGCCAATGACGCGGGTGCTGGCCACGGTGGAGGCGGCGCCCGACTATTCCAGCGGCATCGCCGACGCCAGGCAGCTGGCGTCCGAAGCGGCCGACCTCGATGCGTTGAAGGCCGCCATTGCGTCCTTCCAGGGCTGTTCGCTGCGTAACGAGGGCGCGCGCCAGCCGGTGTTCGCGCGCGGCAACCCGAACGCTGATGTGATGATCATCGGCGAGGCCCCCGGCGCCGACGAGGACGCCCAGGGCGAGCCCTTCGTGGGGCGGGCCGGGATGCTGCTCGACCGGATGCTGGCGGCGGCGGGCCTGACGGGAAAGGTCTTCATCACCAACACCGTGTTCTGGCGCCCGCCGGGCAATCGCACCCCCACGGCCCAGGAACAGGCCGTCTGCGCGCCGTTCGTCGAGCGGGCCATCACGCTGGTGAATCCAAAGCT
>JANNVY010000406.1:0-2057 GCA_031408375.1 Pseudomonadota bacterium
AGCTTCGAGCCGCGAGCGCTCTTCATAGATCATGGCCACCAGCCAGGACGGCTGGACGGCGGCGGCGGCGAGGCGGTCGCGCGCGGAGTTCAGGAACCGGTCGGCGCCGGGTTCGCCCAGCTGGGTGAGCGCGGCGGCGGCGAGGTAGTCGGCCTGGGCGGACAGGATGGCGGCGCGGTCGGCGTCGGTCATGCCGGACAGCGGCGGGGCCACGGCGCGGCGGCGGGTCGAACCGGCCATGGCCTCGATCCGGCGGGCCTCGGCGGCGCCGATGCCGACGGTGCGGGTGGGCGCGCCGAACAGGCGATCGCGCTCGGTGTTGGCGGCGCGGGCGAGCACCAGGGCGTCGGCGGGCCGGCGCTGGTTCAGGCGGTCGATGGCGCGGTAGTTGGTGATCTTCGTGAGCAGCAGGCGCGCGTCGGCGGCGGTGGCGCGCAGCTCGGCGGCGTCGAAGCTGTCTTCGGCCTCCTGGAAGCGGCGCTCGCCCGAGAGGTTGAGGCCGATCTCGGCGAGGATTTCGGCGGAACCGGCTGCGTCATCCGGCGCCAGGCGTTCCTGGGCGCGCAGCAGTTCGGAAAAGTCGCGCTCCGAGGCGGCGAAGCTCCAGCTGGCGTTCTGTTCGTAGGCGCGACGGCGCAGGATTTCCTGGTTGATGGACGCCGAGATGCCGGGCGCGCCGGCCGGGTAGACCGACTGGATCTCGCGCAGGCCGGGCGTCAGGGCGGAGTCCGTCTGGGCCACCGCCTGGGGCCGGGCGGCGCCCGACAGCACGCGCGCGGCGGCGACGAGGGGCGCCCAGTCGGCGGGGAAGGCGGTCCCGATCACCAGCTTGTCGCCGCGGCGGGCGACAAGCCCGTAGCGACGGATCGCGCCGCCGGCTGCGTCACGCTCACAGGCGACCTGGCGCAGTTCGGTGAAGTCGGGCGAAGACAGGCTCTGGCTGGTGCCGGGGCAGGCTTGGGCGAAGGCGGCCAGCGCCTGGTCGGCGGCCGGGCCGGAGACGACCGCGACCTCGCCGGAGGCCCGCTCCCACTCGCCGCAGTAGACGTCGACGCTACCGCCGCCGCGGGCCGCGTCCATGCGCTGCTGGGCGCGGCAGGCCTGGCCCTCGGCGTTGACGCCGAGGCCGAACTCGCTGGGGCCGGCCTGGGTCCAGGCGGCCGGGGCGGCGGTGGTGAGCGCGACCGCGGAGGCTGCGGCCATCAGCAGACTGATGCGTTTCATGGGAAATCTCATGGCCGCACTCCCGAACGCTTGACGGTCCACAGGTCCTCGTTGCCCGAGCCCGTGACCGGTTCACCCTGGATCTCGTCGTCGTCCTCCTCCTCGTCAGGTTCCTCGAACGGGAAGGTGGCGAAGAAACTGGTCGACTGGTCGAACAGGGGCGTGAAGTCGACCGGTGGGAAGGGCGACTGGAAGGGCGGGACATCCTCGCCCGAGGCGGCGCACTCGCTGGAATAGAAGAGGCAGCTGTTGAAGTAGTACTCGCCGACCAGGATGTCGGGATCCAGCAGATTATCGACGTTGGCGGCGTGGAAGCCGGTGACTTCGCCGCTCTGGGTGACGAAGTAGCCGAACAGCTCGATCCGCGAGGGGCCGGCGCTGAAGTCCGCCAACCAGCCGCCGGAGCCGCCGATGGTCTCGCCCTCCAGGAAGCTGGGCACGAAGATCAGCTCCTGGCCCGGCTGGGGCAGGCCGATGACGAGGCCGGCGTATTGGCCCGGCTCGCCGGTGTTCTGCTGCAGGATGCGGCCCATGGCGGCCATCTGCAGGATGTCGGAGGCGACGAAGATGTGCCCGCTCTCGGCGCCGTCGAAGTCCCCCGACTGTTCCAGCGCGTCGAATTCCGGGTCGGCAGCGGCGGCGTCGATGAAGGCCTGGGAGCCCATCAGGATGTCGCCTTCGGCGATCAGGGTGACCGAGCCGAAGGGGCTGTCGACCCCGCCCAGGCTGCCGGAAATATAGATGTTGGTGGGCACGAAATCGACCAGGGTTTCGCCCAGCTGCAGCAGGTCCGGCTGGGTGACCAGCAGGCCGAAGCCCAGGCTCACGTTGAC
>JANNVY010000407.1:0-2276 GCA_031408375.1 Pseudomonadota bacterium
CTGATCGCCTACATGTCCAGCCTGACCAGCATCGGCTTCACGGCGACCCAGTACGCCCTGTTCTCCTCGCTCTACGCCCTGCCCGGCAAACTCATCGCGGCCCAGTCCGGGCGCATCGTCGAGGCCTCAGCCCGGGCGGCGGACGCGGGCGGGATGTTCGGGAGCTTGAAGGGTCTTTTCGCGGGGCTGCCGCCGGAGGTGCTTGCCACCGGGGCCCAGACCAGCGGCGTGACGCCGGCGGCCCTTGGGGCTGGGTACATCGTCTTCTTCCTCTATTCGACCCTGATCGGGGTCTTCGCCATCGTGCTCGCCTTCATCGTCGCGGCGCGACAGGAGGCGATCAAGGCGAAGGGGACGGCGGGCGGCCCCGATGCGGCTCCAACCGATGCGACAAAACCGGCCTGAGAAGCCCCCTCGACCATCCCGCGTATGGCGGGGAGGAAGGCCTTCTTCTCTTGGATGCAAGGGTTGCGCTTGGGGCCAGGCGTCTCAAGGACGGCCGAAGGCCGCCGCGCAGCGGTGCTTCGCATCCTTGACACGCCTGGCCCCAAGCGCTGCGATCTCGGCAAGAGAAGAATGCAGGGTTGGGTCCAGACGGACCCTCCGCCTACGGGCGGCGGAGAGGATGTTCCGGATTGCGCCGCAGGAAATCGGCAACTTCGGCCAGGGTCTCAGGCAGGCGCTCGGCGTCCGGGCAGTACCGAAAGCTGTGGAAACGAAACCCTGCGTTCCAGAGGATTTCGACTTTCTTCCATTGATCGACATCAGCGCGCTTGGGCGCCGTGAACGAGCGGCCCATCCACCGCAACGGCTCGCCGCATCCGGGGCAGCGGCGGACTTCGGGCGGATCGACGAATGCGTCAGTCGCCAGCTTGAATGACTTACGGCAACCAAAGCAGGCGTGGGCGACGCGATAAACTGGCTCCCGATCATAGGTCGGCGATGCCCGTTTCGGTCGCGGTGCGGCGATCCGCTTCAATTCTCGCTGCAGCGACTTGTCCAAAGTCATGCCCGGAGCACTGCCCCTACCCCTTCGCCCCATCCTCATAGGCCGCGAACGTCGCCGCCGTGATGATCTGGCTGACCGAGGCGGACAGCGGCGCGATCTGCACCGACTTCTCCAGGCCCAGCAGCAGCGGACCCAGCACCGTCGCCCCGCCCACGGCCTGGACCAGCTTGGTGGCGATCGAGGCGGAGTGGATGGCGGGCATGATCAGGACGTTGGCGGGGCCGGTCAGGCGCTGGAACGGGTAGTTGACCCAGAGCTCGGGGTTCAGCGCCACGTCCGGCGGCATCTCGCCCTCGTACTCGAAGTCGATGTCTGTGCGCTGGTCCATCAGCTTGACGGCGTCATGCACGCGCTGGCCGCGCTCGCCGGCCGGATTGCCGAAGGTGGAATAGGACATGAAGGCCACGCGCGGGGTGCGGCCCAGGCGCTGGACGGTGCGGGCGGCTTGCAGCGCGATCTCGACCAGGTCGGTGGCGACGGGGACTTCCGAAATCGAGGTGTCGGCGATGAACAGGGTGCGGCCGCGCGCCAGCACCACCGACATGCCCATGACGCGCCCGACCGGGTCGATGACGCGCAGAATGTCGGCCAGCGCCTGGTCGAAGGATCGCGTCGTGCCGGTGACCATGGCGTCGGCGTCGCCCGCGGCGACCATCGAGGCGGCGAAGGTGTTGCGATCAAGGTTGATCAACCGCTGCACGTCGCGCTTCAGATAGCCGTCGCGGCCGAGGCGCGCGTAGAGGCGGTCGACGTATTCGGCGTTGCGGTGCGACAGCCGCGAGTTGACGATCTCGATGCCCAGCTCGTCGAAATCCAGGCCCGAGAAGTTGGCGTTCTGGCGGATCAGTTCCTCGCGCCCGCACAGGATCGGCGTGCCCAGGTTCTGGGTCTTGAAGGCGTAGGCGGCGCGGATGACCGAAGTCTCCTCGCCCTCGGCGAAGACCACCCGCTTGTTGGGCGCCGAGGTGACGGCGGCGGAGATCTTCTGCAGCAGGCCCGCGGACGGATCGAGCCGGCGGCGCAGGCTGTCGCGATAGGCGTCCATGTCCGCGATCGGCTTGCGCGCCACGCCGGTCTTCATGGCGGCCTCTGCCACGAAGGGCGGCACGTACCAGATCAGGCGGGGATCGAAGGGCGAAGGGATGATGTAGTCGGGGCCGAACTTCAGGCGGCGGCCGGAATAGGCGGCGGCGACCTCGTCGGGCACGTCCTCGCGGGCGAGACGGGCCAGGGCCTCGGCGCAGGCGATCTTCATCTCGTGGTTCAC
>JANNVY010000408.1:0-9041 GCA_031408375.1 Pseudomonadota bacterium
GGCCGATATTGGTTTGGTGAGGCAGCCGGACCCGTCCCGGGCCACCGCCGCGACGATATCGCGTTCGGACAGGATACCGACCACCCGATCACCATCAACCACCACCATGGCTCCAACCCGGCGGTCGTGGAGCAGTCTGGCGGCGTCCGCCAAGCTATCGCCCGGCGCACAGGTGTAAACCTGATCGCCTTTGTCCTTGATAATCTGCGCAACGAGCATTCAGCACCTCCCGGAGGGCCAACGTCTGCTGGGAGCTCAGGTTCACCCAAACCGGCCGCCGACGCAATCATTTGCACGCCTCAGCCGGGCTTCCCGTCCTCGCCGGGCTTGGCGGCCGGTTCGGACGGCTCTGGTGAAGGCGCATCAGGCGCGACGGGCTGCGCAGCGAACGGATCCGTTGCCGGCCGCGACCATGGTCCAGGATCGATCGGCGGCATGTGGCTCGCTTCGGCTATGGAGCGCTTGCCAAACAGGGTCGCCCACGGCCCGATCAGCAGCAATCCGGCGAAGAATCCCGCCAGGTGGGCCTCCCAGGCGATCGGCATGCCCGCCGAGCCGGGCGCCGAGCCCATGATCGCGACGATCAGATTGATCACCACCAGGGCCGCGCCGAATAAAAATACCGTCCGGCTCAACACCGGCCCCAGCACGCCCCTCGTGTTGATGAGCCGCGCTGCGCCGCCCATCAGCCCTGAAACCGCGCCTGACGCCCCGATTAGCGGCGTGGTGGATCCCGGGTGCAGGCCGACGTAGATGATGTTCGCCGCCACTCCGCAGACGAGATAGAAGAGTATGTAGGCGGTCGCGTGGTGCAGGCGGTCGCCCATCAGGCGGGCCACGGGCACCCCGAAAGCGAGCGCGAAGGCCGCGTTCATCAGGGCGTGGGCCCAGTTGCCGTGCAGGATCAGCGAGCTGAACAGGCCGACGTAGTCGCCCTGTTCAACCAGATAGGGCGTCAGGCCGTAGTTGCGATACAGACTGTCGGTGTCGACCATCTGGCTCTGCAGCAGGTAGATTGCTGGGATCGACAGGGCCACGAGCAAGGCCGGCAATGGCGCATTCAGCACCGGCTCCCTGCCCCGTCCGTTCACACCGATCTCCCCAGCCACGCCGCCTTGTTAACCCTAAGCGCACCATTCTTGGTTCAGGTTCACCTGAAATGCGAACGATCGGGCGAATCTCAAGCGGTTCTTAAGAACCCTGTTCGATTCTGGCACGTCCATGGCTCGCGGATCAGGGTGAATGTCCGACCTGGAAGGGAAAGTTAGATGCGGCGCTTCAAGCTCGCGACGGGAATGTCCATTCTGGCGGCGTTGATCGCCGGCCAGGCGACGGCGCAGTCGCTGTCGGCTACCTCCGCATCCTACAATGCCGGTTACGGTCGCACACCGGGTGACGAGGAGCGCGGTGTGACCCAGGTCGGCATGCGCGACGCCAATGGCAATCTGATCGCCGTCAACGGCATCGTCACCACCGGCGCGTCCGCCGCAGCGTCGGCTTCGGCGGGAGCCTGGGGCTACGGCGGTGTCGGCACGGGTTTTGGCCAGCTGGGCGGCGCGACAGCCATCGGCAACAACCTCAACGTCACCGTCCAGGGCAACTGGAACACGGTGATCATCGACTCCACCCAGATCAACAATGGCGACGTCACCGCGAACGTCGAGCTCAACGGACAGGTCGATCTAGATGGCCACCCCTAGGCGCCTTCGCACCGCCATTCTTGCGTCAGCCGCAATGCTCATGACCCTGGGGGGATGCATGACGCCGGTCGCCGGGCCCAATGGGCGTTATGCCGCGCCTATCGGCAATGCCCCGGTCACCGCCAACCCGACCCCCTACTCAGCCGCCCTCGTCTGCCTGGGCGAATACGCGCGCGCCCACAACCTCCCCTCCCCTCGCATCGCGGTTGGCCGGATCAGCGACTACACCGGCAAGGAAGAAGCCGAGGGCGGCCGCAAGATCACCCAGGGCGCGTCCCTGATGGCCATCTCGGCGCTCGCCAAGGCCGGCGCCCGGCTGGTCGAGCGTTACGACACTTCTGTGTCGGAGCTGGAGCTCAAGTACGCCAACAATCGCCTGGTCTCGGACACGCCCGGCGCCGTGCCCGAGGGCCAGCCGGTCCCTTACCGCCGCATCACCGCGGGCCAGATCCCCGGTTCGGACTTCTACCTCGTCGGCGGCATCACCGAGCTCAACTACAACATCCGCTCCGTCGGCGCCGACGTGAACGGCGGCCAGCCCGCGGCCACGGGCCTGAAGGGCGGCTTCCACGGGCGCATGTTCGTCATGAACATCGGCGTCGACCTGCGCCTGGTCGAAACCCGCAGCCTCGAGGTCGTCGACGTCATCTCCTACCAGAAGCAGATCATCGGCCGCGAAATCAGCGCCGGCGTCTTTGATTTCTGGAACGGAAACGTTTTCGACATCTCGGCGGGCGAAGGTGGTCTGGAGCCCATCCAACTGGCTGTCCGCGCGACCATCGAGCGCGGCGTGCTGGAGATGATGGCCAACCTCTACGGGGCGCGCGGCCCGGAAGTCTGTCTGGACTCGCGCTCCGATCCGCTGAGCACAGCGGGCGTCACGGGCGCCTTCGTGCCGGCCTACGACACGGGTGGAGATAACAATGGCACGACCCGCGCGGACCCTGATCGCTGGAATGATCGTCGCGACAGCGACCTTCGCCGGGGTCGCAACTAGCGCCACGTCGGCTCACGCCCAGGCCGTCGTCCTCAACGGCCAGATCCAGGCCGGCGACATCTTCGCCGACCAGACGCTGAACGTGGTCGACATGGATGACCAGGTGACCGCGGTGACCAGCGCCACCGGCAACGCCGTGTCCGGCGCGGTCGAGGGCGGTTCGCTGGACCTGACCTCCAGCCAGTCCATGCAGGCCAACGCCACGGCCCAGACCACGCTGAACGCCACCGGCACGATCTCCGGCCAGGTCACACTGATGACCGAGGCGGTGGGCAACACCGGCGACGCCGGGGCCTATGGCGCGGACCTGACCGCTGCCGTCACCCAGACCACCGGCGCCTTCGACATCACGGCGCGCACCGATGTCTTCGGCGCCACCGCTCACACCGAGGCCGGAGACAGCGTCGGCGCCACCGCCATCGCCAACTCCCAGGCGTTCGGCCTTTCCGACGGGGCGGTCGCGGGGATGACCGTCACCCAGTCGAGCGACGCCCTCGCTCGCGCGGACGTCGAGGCCTACACCCAGTACATCCCCGACGGCGCCGCCTATTCCGCCGCGGCGATCTCCAACAATGTCTCGTCGTCGGGAAGCAACGGCGCCCAGCAGATCCTGGTCACCGACCAGACCATGACCGGCGCCCGCACCCAGGCCTCGACCTTCGTCTCGGCGGCCAACGCCTGGGAGATCCAGGGATCGACCGCTGCGGTCGGCAACAACGTCGTCGCCACCAACGAAGACGGATCGCTGGAGGTCAATGCGACCCAGTCGAACCAGTCCTATCTGCAGGCCGACACTGTGGTGCTCGCCTGGGACTACGGTCTGGCCTCGGCCCAGGCCTACGGCGTGGGCAACTCGAACCTGGTGGGCAACAACGGCCAGTACGTCGAGATCGACAACACCCAGTTCAATTCGGGCGGCGTGGAAGTCAGCGCCGAGTTCCGCGGCGACACCGGCTACGACAGCTACGCCTCGTCCTCGGCCATCGGCAACGCGGTGACGGGCTACGCCTGCTCTGAATGTCAGGGCACGCTCATCGCCCGCAACAGCCAGACCAACAGCAACGGCGTATCGTCGACCTCGACCGTGACCCTGACCGGCACGGGCCGCTCCCTGACCGGGACCAGCACCGCGGTCGGCAACTCGGCCAGCTTCTGGGTGACCTCGCCCGGCGGGTGAGCCTGCGCCTCCGCGCAAACTCCTTGTCTTCGCCTTCTCCCCCGGCTTACCTCGCGGCTCATGCCGACGAGGTCTCCCGTATGCTGAACTTCAAGCGCGCCGTGGTCGTGGCGCTGGCGGTCCTCGCCGTTTCCGTAGGCGTCGCCAGTGAGCGGGCCGCCGCCGGGCCGCTGGACCGCGTGACCGGTGCGCTCGGCTCGCTGTTCAAGCCCAGGCCCAAGCCCGAGCGTCCGCCACAGCCCGACCAGCCCGAACCTCAGCCTGTCACCCCAGCGACGGCAGACCTGCCGCCCGATCCCGGACTGAAGTTCGGCCGCCTGCCCAATGGCATGCGCTACATCCTGATGCACAACGCCACCCCTCCGGGCCAGACCTCCCTGCGGCTGCGCATCGACGCCGGCTCGCTGATGGAGGCCGAGGACCAGCGCGGCCTGGCCCACTTCCTCGAACACATGGCCTTCAACGGCTCGACCAACGTGCCCGAAGGCGAGATGGTCAAGATCCTGGAGCGCGCGGGCCTGGCCTTTGGCCCCGACACCAATGCCTCGACCAATTTCGACCAGACCGTCTACGAGCTGGACCTGCCCAAGTCCGACGACGCGACCCTGGACACCGGCCTGATGCTGCTGCGCGAGGCCACCGGCGCCATGCTGCTGGAACAGGGCGCCATCGATCGCGAGCGCGGCGTAGTCCAGTCCGAGGAGCGCACCCGCGCATCGCCCGCCTACCGGATCCTGGAGCAGCGCTACAACTTCTTCCTCAAGGGCCAGCTGCCGCCGCGCCGTCTGCCCATCGGCGAGGACGAGGTGCTGCGCACCGCCCAGCGCGACCGCTTCCTGGCCTTCTACAACGCCTGGTACCGGCCCGAACACGTCACCCTGGTGGCAGTCGGCGACTTCGACGTGGCGGCCATGGAGGCAAAGCTGACCGCCCACTTTGCCGACTGGCGGGCCACCGGCCAGGCCGGCCGCGAGCCGGACATGGGCCCGGTCGCCCAGCGCGGCGCCGAAGCGCTGGTGGTGGTCGAGCCCGGCGGGCCGTCCACGGTCCAGGTCGCCTGGGTCAATGCGCCGGACCTGTCCGCCGACAGCCGCGAGCGGCGCAAGGTGCGGCTGGTGCGCGAACTGGGCTTCTCGGTGCTGAACCGTCGCCTGGGCAGCCTGGCGCGTTCGGCCAACCCGCCCTTCATCAGCGCCGGGGCGTTCCGATACACCGATGTTCGCGCCGCCGACCTGACCATTCTTTCGGTTACGGGCCAGCCCGGGCAGTGGCGCGAGAACCTGGCCGCCGCCGAACAGGAGCAACGCCGCATCGTGCAGTGGGGCGTCCAGCAGACCGAGCTGGACCGCGAGATCGCCGAATACCGCGCCTCGCTGGAGGCCGCCGTAGCCGGCGCCGCCACCCGCCGCACACCCGGCCTGGCCGAGGGCATCGTCGACAGCGTTAACGAGGACGAGGTCTTCACGTCCGACGACTTCGACCTCGCCCTGTTCGAGGAAGCCGTGAAGGGCCTGAAGGCCGAGACGGTCGCGGCCCAGCTGAAGACCCAGTTCACGGGCAACGGCCCGCTGGTGCTCGTCACCAGCCCCGTCGCCATCCCGGGCGGCGAGGCCGCCGTGGCCACGGAATTCGCCGAGAGCCTGCAAACGCCGGTCGCTGCGCCGCCGGTGATCGTCGCCAAGGCCTGGCCCTATGACGATTTCGGGACCGCCGGCGCGGTGGTCGAGACCCGCGACGTGCTGGACCTCGACACCACCTTCATCCGCTTCGCCAACGGCGTCCGTCTGACGGTCAAGCCGACCAAGCTGCGCGACGACCAGGTGTTGGTCGAAGTCCGGGTGGGCGACGGCTACCTCGACCTGCCGCGCGATCGGCAGGCCCTGATCTGGGCCGCAGGCGTCGAGTACATCGAGGGTGGGCTTGGTCAACTGACCGCCAAAGAGATCGAGCAGGTGCTGGCTTCGACAGTCTACGGTGCGGCGCTGAGCGTCGACGAGGACGCTTTTGTCCTCTCCGGCCGCACCCGGCCCGAGGACTTCCATCGCCAGATGCAGGTGCTGGCCGCCTATCTCACTGATCCGGCCTGGCGGCCCGAGCCCTTTGAGCGGGTCCGCGCCTATGGCGGCGCCCTGCTGGACCAGCTGGAATCGACCCCTGGCGGGGTGTTCAGCCGTGAGGGTCAGGCCCTGCTGCGTTCGGGCGACATCCGGTGGCGGTTCCCCAATCGCCAGGAGTTCGCCGCCGCACGCCTGGACTATCTGCGCTCGGTGATTTCCGGACCGCTCTCCGAGGATCCCATCGAGGTGATCGTGGTCGGCGACATCACGGTCGAGAAGGCCATCGACGAGGTCGCCGGCACCTTCGGCGCCCTGCCCGCGCGTGTCGGCCGGTCGGCCCCGACCGCAGAGGCCGTCACGGTTCGCTTCCCCGCCGCCACGCGCCAGCCGGTGCGCTTGACCCACAAGGGCCGACCCGACCAGGCCATGGCCTTCATCGCCTGGCCCGGCGTCAGCTTCCCCGACAACCCCCAGGAGGCGCGCAAGCTGCGCATGCTGCAGCTGGTGCTTGAGTTGCGGCTGATGGACGAACTGCGCGAGCGCCAAGGGGTGACCTATTCGCCCGATACCGATCTCGAGACGGCCTGGGCCTTCCCCGGCTACGGCTATGTCTCGGCTTCTGTGCAGGCGCCGCCGGACAAGCTGGACGTCTTCTTCGCCGCCATCGCCGCCATTTCGAAAGATCTACGTGAACAGCCGATCACCGCCGACGAGCTGGAACGGGCGCGTCGGCCGCGCATCGAACAGCTGACACGCGCCCAGGCCACCAACGAGTTCTGGGTGGCCCAGCTGGAAGGCTCACAGACCGACCCCCGCCACCTCGACGCCATCCGGGCAGCGATCCCAGGGCTGGAACGGATCAGCGTCGCCGACGTCCAGGCCACCGCCCAGCGCTACATGGCGGACGACAAGGCGTGGAAGCTGGTGATCATGCCGGAAACGGAGCGCCGCTAGCCCCCTTCTCGCTTGCGAGAGGGAACGTCGCAGCGCCCGGCCCATTGATCCATCGCAGGGCCTGCATCGTAGCAGCCGGCAAGATTGGCGGAAGCCTCGCCTCCACCCGGAGGCTTTGGCGCGCCTGGAAACATGACATGAAGACGCCCGCAATCCTCGGCTCATCGCTGGCCTTCGCGGCCACCCTGCTGGGCGCCAGCGCCGTCCACGCAACCGAACAGCCCCGCTATGAGGTGGTGGAAAAGGCTGCGGCCTTCGAGGTTCGCCGCTATGGCCCGCGCCTCGCGGCCGAGGTCACAGTCTCCGGCTCGGCCGAAGCCGCCCGTAACGCCGGCTTCCGCAAGCTTGCGACCTACATCTTCGGCGGCAACACCGCGAGGGCCTCGATCGCCATGACGGCGCCGGTCGTCCAGAGCGAGCGCGGCCGGTCGGAATCGATCGCCATGACCGCCCCCGTGGTCCAGTCGGGCGATGCCACCGGGTGGCGCATCCAGTTCATCATGCCGTCGCGCTACACCCGTGAGACCCTGCCCATCCCGAACGACCGGGATGTCCGCATCGTCGCCTTGCCCGCCCAGGAATACGCCGTGCTGCGCTTCTCGGGCGACCGCAGCGGCCCGGCGGTCGATCGCCGGATGGCGGAGCTGAAGCGAACGGCCGCCGCCCGGGGCTGGCGTGCGACAGGCGCGACGGTGTCCTGGTTCTACGACCCGCCCTGGACCCCGCCCTTCCTGCGCCGCAACGAAGTAGCCGTGCCGGTCGCCCGGAACCGCTAGCGGGGGCACGAAAAAACCCCCGTCGCGTGAGGGCGCGGCGGGGGTCAAGTTCACACTCAGGACACTGTCGAAACGAAGTCGACGCCGTCAGAATAGCGGCCGGGTCTGAACCTCGGCTGACGAAGGCTGTTAGCTGCCGTGCGGGATCAGTGGATGATCCCGCCCACGCCCCCGTCAAGAACGATGCTGAACGAAGAGGTCCGGGTCTCGCTGGACGCTTCCTCGCGGTAGTCGGTGTAGGTCTCTTCGCGCACCAGGGTCAGGATCTTGAGACCCGCGCCGTAGCGGCGAAGCAGGGAGCGCTCGTTGCAGTCGCGGGCCGGCAGCTGGGGCCGGCACTGCATCAGGCCTCCGGAGGAGTGCCAGACAGCCTCGCCCTTGGCGCATTCCATCAGCTCGCCGCCTTCCAGGGACAGGCTCTCGTGCCAGTCGGCGATGGTGATCTGCAGGTGTGAGCCGGCGATGCAGCGATACAGTTCGCCCTCATAGCTGTCCTCGACGTCGCGGTCGGGGCGCACCTGGGAGGCGGGGTGAGGCTGGCGACGGTCGTCGATGCAGACGGCCTGGATGATGGCGCGCTTGGTGATCTTGCGGGTCGCCTGGAAGGCCACGCGGCGCATCAGCGCCTCGCCGCCTTCGACGTTCAGGCCCTGGATCAGGGTCGGCGTCTCCTGCCCGACCGACCAGGACGAGCCGCCACCGAAAAAGACGGTCGAGCCGGCCTGGGCCGAAGCACCGGCCTGGGCTCCGGCGCCGGCGATCGCGATTACCGGCTGCTGGACAATCACCGTCACGCCCGGGACGCGTACGCCGTGGCCTCCGCCCGTGCAGCAGGGCGACGGGGTGGGCGGCGGCGGCGGGGGCGGCGGGGCGCAGCAAGGCGGGGGCGGCGCGCAGCATTGGGCCGCCGCGGTTCCCGCCGCAGCCACAATGAACAGACCCGCCAGGGCCGCGATCCAGAACTTCCACCGTTCGAGCATGGGAAGGGTCCTCGGAATAAGACGCCCATTTGAAGCAAGAATCGTTCCGAAATCGTTTCATTCCGGGGGAATTGGACGGGAGGGGTCTTCGCCCTCCCTTCACCCGGGCGCCAGGTTCCGGCGAAGGAGGTCTCGCCCCGGAGAAGGGTCCGTCGCGACCGACAGGCGAGGATTGTGCATTGCAGGCCACGGAGGGTGTGCCTGTGTTCCATATCAATACAGTTCATCTGATCGGCTACTGGCGTTCCCTGGCCCGGGGATCCCTCGCGCCGCCGCGGCAGGCCTTCGACCCGGCCGAGGTCGCCGAGCTGCTCCCGCAGATCTTCATGCTTGAGCTGGGCACCGGCGCCCTGCCCTTCCGGCTGGCGGGCGAGTTCCTTATCGATCTGCACGGCAAACC
>JANNVY010000409.1:0-2703 GCA_031408375.1 Pseudomonadota bacterium
CACTTCCTCGCCGAGCCAGTCTGGCCGCTCGAAGTCGGCGTCGCGATCGGGCAGTTCGATCTCGATGAGCACAAGGCCGGGGCGCGGGTGATCGAATACGTCGACCACGAAGTCGCTGTCGCCCACGCGCACCGGCCAGCGGGTCTTGCGCACGACGCCTCCGGCGATCATCGGGCCGGAAAGGATGGCTTCCGCCTGGGCGACCGGGATGGGGAAATTGTACTCGGCCCGCTCCCGGCCCTCCCGGTCCACGGCCTTGCCCTTGAGGGTCAGCACCGGCTCCGCGCCCTCCAGGCGAACGCGCACCACCGCTTCCGGCCGGACCGACAGATATCCGGCCCGCATGGGGATGGGATCGCCGCTGATATGAGCCTTCCAGCCGTCGCCGCGCGCCAGGAACTTGCGTTCGATCTCGCGGTCGGGGGTCGCCTGGATCACGGCCACTTCACCTCAGGCGGCATGGAGGACAGGATGGAGTCGACGTTGCCGCCGGTCTTCAGCCCGAACAGGGTGCCGCGGTCGTAGAGCAGGTTGAACTCGACGTAGCGCCCGCGGCGGACCAGCTGTTCCTCGCGCTCCTCCGCCGTCCAGGTCTCGCCCATGCGCCCGCTGGCAATCTCGGGGTAGACGCCCAGGAACGCCTCGCCGACGTCGCGGGTGAAGGCGAAGTCGCCGTCCCAGTCCCCTGAGTCGTGATGATCGTAGAAGATGCCGCCGATGCCGCGTGGTTCGTTGCGATGGGGCAGGAAGAAGTACTCGTCGCACCAGGCCTTGTACTTGGCGTGCCAGGTCGGGTCGTGGGCGTCGCAGGCAGCCTGCAGGGCGGCGTGGAAGACCACGGCGTCCGGCGCGTCCTGGGAGCGTTGGACGTCGAGCACCGGCGTCAGGTCGGCGCCGCCGCCGAACCAACCCCTGGTCGTGACGATGTAGCGCGTGTTCATGTGCACGGCAGGGACGCGCGGATTCCTGGGGTGGGCGATCAGGCTGATGCCGGTGGCGAAGAAGCGCGGATCCGCTTCCGCGCCGGGAATGGACTTCGCAAACTCCTGCGAGAAGGTCCCGTGCACGGTCGAGACGTGCACCCCGGCCTTTTCGAAAAAGCGGCCATTGATCATCCCCATGGTCCCGCCGCCGCCCTCGGGGCGCGTCCAAGGGGTGAATTCGAAGCGGCCGGGCGTGGGGCCGTAGAGGTCCGCTGGCGCCTTGTCTTCCAGCGCCTCGAAGCTCGCGCAGATCCGGTCGCGCAGGGTTTCGAACCAGGCGCGGGCGGCGGCTTTGCGGGCGTCGATATCAGGAGCGGCGGTCATGGCGGCGTGGTTAGGACCGCGCGCTCCAAAAGGCCAGAGTCCCTTGCAACGCTCAGCGCGATTTCGAGCTTTCGATCGCGTGCTGACCGGCGATGACGACGAAGACGGCGGCTGAGATCAGGGCGGCGAGGATCATCTGACAGCTCCTTGGGGGCGACGGTCCAATCCTGGCCCGGGGCTACGACAGAATCGGTCGTGGATCGGATAAAGACCCGCCGAGGTGGTTTTTCAGCGTTTTCGGTGCGATCGCCGGGGCTTGGGCCAAGGTTTTCCCGATTGTCAGGTTGAAAAAGCACGAGACGCATTCTAACGGTCCCTGCGACGCGCGCCCGGGGCCGAATCCCCGCCGCGGCGGTCGGCCTGTCTGGCCGGCCAACAGCATTCAGGTGACAGGACGTCTCGCCCCTTTGGCGGCCGTTCCAGCAAAGGGGTAGCGACGTGGCCCACGAGGGCGATCCCAACCATCAGGACCCGCATCGCCGGGACTTCATCCACATCGCGGCCGGCGCCGCGGCTGTGGGCGCCGGCGCCGCCGCCGTATGGCCACTGGTCGATACGATGAACCCGGCCGCCGACACCTTGGCGATGGCCTCCATCGAGGTCGACATCTCCAAGGTCGTCGAGGGCCAACAGATCGTCGTCAAGTGGCGCGGCAAGCCCCTGTTCGTTCGGTACCGCACGGCGAAGGAAATCGCCGATGCCAAACGAGCGGACAACTCCGGCCTGAAGGATCCGCAGTCGGACGAGCAGCGCACCAGACCCGGACACGAGAAATACTTGATAGTCGTCGGCTCGTGCACGCACCTCGGCTGTGTGCCGACCTTCGGGACGGGCGAGTTCGGAGGCTGGTTCTGTCCCTGCCACGGCTCGGTGTACGATACCTCAGGCCGCATCCGCAGCGGTCCGGCGCCAAAGAACCTCGAGGTGCCCGAGTACAGCTTCCTGTCCGACTCGCGCGTGAAGGT
Organism: Pseudomonadota bacterium; assembly: GCA_031408375.1. Taxonomy (GTDB): domain Bacteria; phylum Pseudomonadota; class Alphaproteobacteria; order Caulobacterales; family Caulobacteraceae; genus JAEZEZ01. The sequence goes on from JANNVY010000409.1 coordinate 2,273, forward strand.
GGGCTGATATGAGCGATCACGAATCCACCTACGTCCCCAAGTCCGCTTTCGAGCGCTGGATGGACGAACGTCTCCCGATCATCCGTGTCGCGGCGGACTACGCCAACCTGCCGACGCCCCGAAACCTGAACTACTGGTACACCTTCGGCGGCATTCTGATGCTGTGCCTGGTGATCCAGATCGCCACCGGCGTTATCCTGGCGATGCACTATATCCCCGACGTCGACCTGGCGTTCAATTCGGTCGAGCGCATCATGCGCGACGTCAACTACGGCTGGCTGGTGCGCTACATGCACACCAACGGCGCATCGATGATGTTCATCGCCGTCTACATCCACATGCTTCGCGGCCTCTACTATGGCTCCTACAAGGCGCCGCGCGAGATGATCTGGATCCTGGGCGTGGTGATCTACCTGCTCATGATGGCCACG
>JANNVY010000410.1:0-4535 GCA_031408375.1 Pseudomonadota bacterium
CTCTGTGTCGCCCTCGCCGGCCCGGCGATCGCGGCGCCATCCCGGCCAGCCGCCACCAACTGGAACGCGCTCGGCCGCGAGATCTTTGCCGAGGCGGTCAACATGCGCACGGCCGTTGGTAACAACGCCACCCCGCAGCTGGTCGAGGCGTTGGCCGCCCGTTTCCGCGCCGCCGGCTTCGCCGAGGCGGACATCCACATCCTGCGCCACAAGGACACCGCAGCCCTGGTGGTGCGCTATCGCGGCGACGGCTCGGCCGGCAAGAAGCCGATCCTGGCGCTGTCCCACCTGGACGTGGTCGACGCCCTGGCCTCGGACTGGTCGCGCGACCCCTACCGGTTCGCCGAGATCGACGGCTATTTCTACGGACGCGGCACGACCGACGTGAAGATCGGCGTCACGGCCATCGCTACCGCCTTCCTGCGCATGAAGGCAGAGGGCTTCGTGCCCAAACGCGACATCATCCTCAGCTTCTCGGGCGACGAGGAAACCACCGGCGAGACCACCCACATCCTGGCGCGCGACCACCGCGACTGGATCGACGCCGAATACGCGCTCAATTCCGACGGCGGCGGTGGCGCCTACACCGAGGACGGCCGCCTCTTGCCGTTCAGCCTGCAGACCTCGGAGAAGACCTACGCCGACTTCACCCTGACGGCGCGCAACCGTGGCGGTCACTCATCCGGGCCGCGCCGGGACAACGCCATCTACCAGCTGGCCCAGGCCCTGACCCGGCTGTCCACCGCACGCTTCGCCTCGCACCTGAACGACACCACCCGGGCCGAGCTGCTGGCCGAGGCAGACGCCTTGCCGGCGAACAACCCGGTGGCCGTCGCCATTCGCCGCTTCGCCGCCGACCCGGCCGACCAGGCCGCCGCCGACATCATCGAGGCGGACGAGTCGACGGTGGGCCGCACGCGAACCACCTGCGTCGCCACCATGCTGTCCGGCGGCCACGCCGAGAATGCCCTGCCCCAGACCGCCGCTGCCACCGTGAATTGCCGCATCTTCCCTGGCGAAAGCCTGGAGACGGTGAAGGGCGTGATCGCCGCGGCGGTCGATGATCCGGCTATCGAGATCGCCCAACTCGGCGATGTGCTGGTCGCGCCCGGCTCGGAGCTGCGCCAGGACGTGCTTGAGGCCTACACCCGCTCGCTGCGCCGCCTGATCCCCGGCGTGAAGGTCCTGCCCTCGATGAGCCTGGGCGCCTCGGACGGCAACATCCTGCGCTTCTACGGCATCCCGACCTACGGTGTGGACGGCAGCTGGATCGTCACGCCCATCGACGATCGCGCCCACGGCCGCGACGAGCGCCTGCCGGTCAAGGCCTTCGAGCAGGATCTGGAGCACTGGTACTTCATGCTGAAGGACCTGGCCGGGACCGGCCGGGCGCGCCGCTGATGTTCGCCGCCACAATCGCCGCCGCGGCGACCATCACGGTGGGCCAGGCCGAGCGGCCGATCCTGCTGGACAATCATTGTCCCGACGCTGAGTGGGCGGGCGCCACCCAGGCCGAAGTCGGTGAGGGCGTGACGCTTCTGGCCATGGCCGATGAGGACTTCGTCTACCTGTGCTGGCGGCTGCCGCCGCAGAGCCTGGGTACGCTTGATTTCTACCTGATCGTTCCGGGCGAGGCCGTGCGCAACATGCACGTCTCTGCCCAGGTGGGCGATCGGTGGCTGGGGCCCGATGGCTGGAGCGCCTACGCCTGGGGCGAGCACCCCGGCTGGTTCGGCCCGCCGCTGCGCTTCTCAGGCCTTCAGACCCTTCCCGACGGTAGCCGGGAGGCAGACTTCGCCGACAGCCCGGCGCGCGAAATCCAGATCGACCGCGACATCAGCCGCGCCGCCTGGTGGCTGATGTTCCAGCTGCATGCCGTCGGCCCTGGCCGCGCGCGTGAAATCACGTGGCCGCAGGGCGGGGACCCCGAGGACACCCGCACCTGGGTCGAGCTGGACCTCTCGGAATAGGTCAGTCGCGCTCGCCGCCGCTGGCGGAGCGCAGGAGGTCGGTCAGGCCGGAGAGCTTGGCCATGGCGATTTCCAGGTGTTCGGCAGCCTGATTGGCCTGGTTGTCGCGCAGCGCGCGGCTGCAGCGTTCAAGGTCGATCTGCAGGGTCTCTTCCAGGATGGCGACGGCTTCATCGATCTCGAGCATGGCGGCCTTCCGCGTTGACGCGCGATCCTAGTCCGCCGCGGCCGCCTTGTCCGCCTTCCACTGGGCTATGACGCCGCGCGCGATGTCGGCGAACCAGCCCTCCTGCACGTCCATGGGCTCCGCCGCCCCGCCGACGAAGATGGCCAGCGCGTAGACCGCCCCGTCCGGCGCGGTCAGCAGGCCGATGTCGCCTACGCCGAGCGTGCGGGTCTGGCCCTTGGCGCGCCCGCCGGTGCCGGTCTTGTGCGCCCAGGTCCAGCCGGGTTCGAGCCCCGCCTTGACCCGGTTCACCCCCGTGATCGTCTCGCCCATGATCGAGATCAGCAGTTTGGTGCTGGCCGGCGACAGCAGCATGCCGCGGTGCAGGTCGGCGAGCGCGTCCACCGTGCCGCCCGGCGTGGCGCCGTCCAGGGTCGCGCCGTCCAGCCCGCCGCCCACGAACTGATCGACCATCTGGTTCTGGCGCGCGCCGTTGGCCGCGTCGATCTGGGCTGCGTAGCCTTGAATCGCGCGTTCATTGCGGTCGATGCGGATGCCGTCGACACCCTTCGACCTGAGCCAAGCGGTGACTACCTGCGGTCCGCCGATGTGGCGCAGCAGCACGTCGGCCGACGGGTTGTCACTCTCGATGACGATGTAGCGGATCAGCTCCAACAGGGAGGCGCGGTAGCCGTCCGGCCCAACCCTCCTGGCGATCGGCTGGTGGTGGAAACCAAGGTCCGCCTTCACCACCATGATCGGGTCGTCGAGCTTCGCCTCACCGCGATCGACGCGGCCCAGCCAGGCGGCGGCCAGCCAAAGCTTGAAGACGCTCTGCATCAGGTAGGACCGGGTCGGGTTCTGCCCCGCCGTGCCGCCATTCTTCAGGCTTTTGACCGCCCAGCCGATCCGCGGCGAGGCCGGCACGTGGGCGTTGATGTGGTTGTAGAGCGCCGAGGGATTGGGCCGCCCCGTCGGCGGACCATCGGGCGCGTCGGCGGGAACGCCTGACGGTTTGGCCGATGGTTGGGCTGAACAGGCGCCGGCCGCCGCCGCCGCGCCCAGCAGGACAAACTCGCGTCGCCGCATCATCTCGTTTCCCTATCGAACGGGTGTGAAGTCGAGGTGGTGGAAGTCGTAGCTGAAGTCGAAGAGCGGCGAGACCGCTTTCAGGGTCACCTGGGCGACGCGGCCCTCGTCGAAGCGGAAGGTCAGGAAGGCATTTTCGACCTTCGGGTCGGTAAAACGGGTGATGAAGACGTCGCCGCCCCAGTGGTCCAGCTTGCCGTCGAAGGCGGGCGTCTTGACCATGCGGATGTGCAGGCCCGAGCCCTGCCGGCTGATGCGCATGTCGCCGTACCAAGGGTCGCGGAAGAGGCCGGCGTAGGCGTCCAGCGGCTGGCTGGGTCCGCCCGCGGGCTTGCTGGTCTCAGCCGTGCGCAAGGTCTCCAGCGCCTCGGCCTTGTCCTTGGTGTCCCGGGCCTTCCAGTAGGCGAGCCAGTCGAAGCTCGCTCCCATAAGCCGGTCCAGCAGCGAATTGCGCAGGCCGTTCAGGACCCCGCCCTCGTCGGCGTTGGTCAACACCGTGAACGCCGTCCCGCGTCCGGGGATCATCGCGGTGTAGGTGATCTGGCCGTTCATGCCGCCGGAATGGGCGATGACCCGCTCGCCGCGATAGTCGAAGACGTTCCAGCCCAGCGCATAGGTGTTGAACAGGGCGCGACCGGGCTCCTCGGGCGTCGGCCCGGCGGAGGTGCGCATGATGGTCTGCGGCGCCCACATGGCCTCGGCCTGGGCCTCGGAGAAGATCGGGCGTCCGTCCGCCCCCTTGCCGCGGGCCAGCTGCACCTTCAGCCAGGCCAACATGTCGCGCACGCTGGCCTGCACGCCCCCGGCCGGGGCGAAGGAGTCCGTCTCCTGGCGCGGCACCAGGGTCATGTCGCCCATGCCGTAGACCGGCCCGCCCAGGCGCGCGTGGCGACCCGACAGGTTCGGGTTGCGCACCAGCGACGGCGCCGCGACCGCCGTGGCCATGCCCGAGGGACGCAGGATCACCTCGGTGGTGAAGTCCTCCCAGCTCTTGCCCGACAGGCGCTCGATCAGGATGCCGGCGGCGACGTAGAGCACGTTGTCGTAGTCGTAGCCGACCCGGAAACCGCGCACCGGCTTCAGGTAACGCAGGCCGTGCAGCACCTCGGCGCGGGTGTGGGTGGCGCCTGGCCAGATCATCAGGTCGCCCGACCCCAGCGGCAGGCCCGAGCGGTGGGTCAGCAGGTCGCGCACCGCCATGATGCGGGTGGTGACCTCGTCATGCATGGCGAACTCGGGGAGGTGCCTTGTCACCAGATCGTCCCATCCCAGCTTGCCCTGGTCGACCAGCACCGCCAGGCCCGCGGCGG
>JANNVY010000411.1:0-3002 GCA_031408375.1 Pseudomonadota bacterium
CCGAAACCGGCGCCTGTCTGATCAGCCCGCTGCCGGGCGCCACCGACCTGAAGCCCGGGTCGGCGACGAAGCCGCTGCCTGGTGTGAAGCCGCAACTTGTAGACGCCGAGGGCGGGGTGTTGGAGGGCGCGGTCAGCGGCAACCTGTGCCTGACCGATTCCTGGCCCGGCCAGGCGCGGACCCTGTGGGGCGACCATCCCCGCTTCATCGAAACCTACTTCTCGACCTACGCCGGCAAGTATTTCACCGGCGACGGCTGCCGCCGCGACGAGGATGGCTACTACTGGATCACGGGCCGGGTGGACGACGTGCTCAATGTCTCGGGGCACCGCATCGGCACGGCGGAGGTCGAGTCCGCCCTGGTCGGCCACTCCGGCGTCTCCGAGGCTGCGGTGGTCGGCTACCCCCATGACCTCAAGGGCCAGGGCGTCTGGTGCTACGTCACCCTGCAGAAGGGCGTCGAGCCCTCCGACGCGCTGAAGAAGGAGCTGCGGGACTGGGTGCGCCAAGAGATCGGGCCGATCGCCTCGCCGGACGTTATCCAGTGGGCGCCGGGTCTGCCCAAGACCCGCTCGGGCAAGATCATGCGCCGCATCCTGCGCAAGATCGCCGAGGGCGACGTCTCCAACCTCGGCGACATCTCGACCCTGGCCGATCCGGCGGTGGTGGACGACCTGGTGAAGAACCGCGCGGAATAACCCTTCTCATGCAGTGAGAAGGAGGGAACCCACGCACCGGAGGCGCGGCCAGCGCCGCAGGTTCTGGCGTGGGGGTAGAGCCGGCGGCTCGCACCGCGCTTCATCCTGCGGGCTCTTCCCCCCGCAGTCCCTTCCCCCGGCATGCGCCGGGGTCCGGGGCGGGGTCCCCGCCTTCTCGCAAGCGAGAAGGGTGAGATCTCGCTGCGTCCTCAACGCGAAATTTACCGTCTGCGGGCTATGCACGCCGGGCCATTCGCCGCGCCCGGGACCGACGCCATGCAGATCGCCATGCTTTTGATGCTCAGCATCTTCCCGGCCCTGGTCATCGTCGGCGCCCTGTCCGACGTCACCACCATGAAGATCCCCAACTGGATATCCCTGGCCCTGCTGGCCGCCTTTTTCCCCGCCGCCCTGATCGCGGGCCTGCCGTTTTCGACGGTGGCGATGAACGTCGGCGTCGGTGTCGGCGCCCTGGTCATCGGCATGGTCATGTTCGCCCTGCGCTGGGTCGGCGGCGGCGACGCCAAGATGATGGCCTCGGCTGCCCTGTGGCTGGGGCTGGACGGCGGCACGCAGTTCCTGCTGTGGACCGGGATCGCCGGCGGCCTGTTCGCCGTCGCCCTGCTGCAGGCCCGCAACTACGGCCAGGCCTATGTCGGCCGCGCGCCGGCCTGGGTCGGGCGGCTGCTCGAGCCCAAGGGCGACATCCCCTACGGCGTCGCCATCTGCGCCGGCGCCCTCGCCGCCTTCCCGGCCAGCGCCCTGGCCGCCGGTTTCATCGGCAATTTCTGAGATTTCCGCTTCCCGCATTTAGGCGGGCGTTAACACCCTCGGTCCAATCTCGGGGATCGGCGCACTCTGTCTGAAAACCGGTCGAAGGCCGGCGGAGGCGCGAGGGGGAGACCCGGGAATGAAGCCCGTTCGGATCATAGTGCTGGCGGTCGCGGCTGTTGCCGCCATCGGTCTGGCTCTTCTGGTGCGCGGGATGTTGGCCGGCAAGCCGACGTCCGAAGCCAACGCCGCCGCGCCCATTTCGCAGGCCGCCGCCAAGCCCATGGCCCGCGTACTGGTCGCCAAGCGCGACCTCAAGATCGGTGATCGCCTGACCGTCGCCGACATGGACTGGCAGGAATGGCCCGTCGATGCGGTGAATCCCGCCTATGTCACCGACGGTTCGGTGGCCCCGGCGCGTCCGGCTCCCGCCGTGGACGCCCGCGCCGCAGCCAAGGGCGCCAAGCCGCCTCGCCCGGGTTCGCCCGAGGCCAAGGCCGCCGAGGCCGCGACCCAGGCTGGCCGCGCCATGGAAGAGCTGAGCGGCGCCGGCCCCAAGGGCGGCTTCGTCGGCGCCGTGGTGCGTGAACCTTTCCTCGCCGGCGAGCCGATCGTGGAAGGCAAGCTCGTCCGCGCCGGGGAAAGCGGCTACATGGCCGTCGTCCTGCAGCCGGGCATGCGCGCCATGGCCGTGGCCGTCACAGTCGAGACCGGCGCCGGCGGATTCATCCTGCCGGGCGACCGCGTTGACGTGATCCTCGCCGCCCAGGTCAATACCGAGAACGACACCGAAGGCACGCCGCGCAAGGCCTATTCCTCCGCGACCGTGCTGCGCAACATCAAGGTCCTGGCCATCGACCAGGCCACCAAGCCGGAAAACGGCGCCACCACCGTGGTCGGCGCCACCGCCACCCTCGAGATCGGCCCCCGGGAAGCCGAAGCCCTGGCGCTGGCCAAGACCCTCGGCGACCTCAGCCTGACGCTGCGGTCCTATGCCGACGCTCAAGGGCCCTCCGGCCTCGGGGACGACGTGCTGGCCGCCCAGCGACGGGCCTCGTCGGGCCATGCCGGCGGCGGGGTGCGGGTCTTCCGCAACGGCCAGGCTTCCAGCGGGACGGGGAACTGACATGAGCCATCTCGCAAATCTCCGTCGCGCCACGGCCGCCGCCCTCGTCGGCACCCTCGCCCTGCTGGCCGTCCCCTCGCTTGCCCAGGCCCAGAACGCCGTGCGGGTCGAGCTCGGCGGCACGGGTCCGGCCTCACAGAACCTGAACCTGCCGCGCGGCCAATCGGCCATCGTGGAGCTGCCGGTCGATGCTCGCGACGTGCTGGTCTCCAACCCCGGCGTCGCCGACGCCGTGCTGCGCACCCCGCGCCGCATCTATGTGCTGGGCGTCGCGCCGGGCACCACCGATGCGGTGTTCTTCGACGCCTCCGGCCGCCAGATCCTCAGCCTCAACATCCGGGTTGACCAGTCCACGCGGGCGCTTGAGGACACCATCCGCCGCATCGCGCCCACCAGCCATGTGGTCG
>JANNVY010000412.1:0-3207 GCA_031408375.1 Pseudomonadota bacterium
TCGACGAAGCCTGCCGCGACGTCGCACTTCACACCGTTTTCACCACCCACACTCCCGTCGCCGCGAAGCCCAGCGCCGCGGCCCAGCGGATGTATTTCAGCGGCAGCTTCGTCGCCGCCGCCTCGCCGATCAGCACCGCCGGCGTGTTGGCGATCATCATGCCGATGGTCGTTCCGGCCGCCACCCAGACCACCTCCAGCGGGAAGCGCGCGCCCAGCACAGCCGTGGACACCTGGGTCTTGTCGCCCATTTCGACCAGGAAGAAGGCGACCGCCGTGGCCGCGAATACACCCCAGGCGGTCTTTTCGCCGGGCGCGGGCCGCCCTTCGCCGTCCTCCAGCTTGTCGGGGATCAACGCCCAGCCCGCGCAGGCCAGAAAGCCAAGCCCCAGCACCCACTTCACCCACGGACCTTCGAGCCAGACCCCCAGCAGGGCGCCCAGCCCCGCGGCGAGCGCATGGTTCAAAATGGTGGCCACGAAGATCCCGAGCAGGATCGGGACCGGTCGTCGCCAGGTCGCCGCTAGCAGGATGGCCAGCAGCATGGTCTTGTCACCGATTTCGGCGATGGCCACGAGGCCGGCGGAGACGAGGAAGGCTTCCATCAGATGTTCGTCCTGGGCGGGGCAGCGGGCATACCAATGACTTCCTCACGACCCGACCCCGCCGGGGAATCGGTATGAGCAGGTCAAAGGTCTCGTCGGGCGAAGCCTGCGCTCCGTCGGGCGTACCGGGACCCGAAGGCCCAGTGTGTCGACACGCCCACCCGCTGATCTGCGCGGGCGACTACTCCCCAGTGACGGCAGGGGGCGTAAGCGATGTGGCCTGGGTCTTCAAGCGTTGCGGTCGGCTCATGCCCTCGCGACCGTGCCAACGCTCGGCGGCCAGGGCTGCGGCCCAGCAGGTCGTCGCCCAGGCCACGCCGATGGTCCAGCCGCCGAAGACGTCCGTCGCCCAGTGCACGCCGAGGTAAATTCGACTGAGGCCGACCACCAGGGTCAGGACCAGCGCCACGCCCATGACGTAGAGCTTCTCGCGGGTTCGCTGCATCGACTTGGCCAGAATCGCCCCGATGGTCAGGTAGGCGACCGCCGAGAGCATGGCGTGGCCGGACGGGAAGCTGGCGTTGACCGCCTCGGCGGCGCGGTAGATCAGCGGGGGACGCTCGCGGCCGAAAAACAGCTTCATGGCCTGGCTCAGGGCCAGGCCGCCGCCCAGGGCCGTGACCAGGGTCATCACCGCAAGCGGCCGCCGCTGCATCAGCAAAAAACCCGCGACGATCAGGCCGATCGCCACCAACACCGCCACCCCGCCCAGCGCTGTCAGGTCGGTCATGGCGATCTCGAGCCACCTGGGCCCGATGGGGTTATGGGGCTGCCCCGATTCTCTCAGCGCGTTCAGAATCGACAGGTCCCAGGCGTGGTCCGGGTGCTCGGCCAGATCGCTCGCGATCTCAGCGAAAGTCCCGATCAGGATTGCGACCAGGCTCAGGGCGGCGATCAGCACCGCTTCAGCCCGCGCGAAGCGGGCCGCCGCGACCATCGGTCCTGTGAAAGATTTTTTCACTTGCCCTCAACGGCCAAGGTTGGGGGCCGTTCCCCCGTCTGTCACAGCGATGTGATAGTCTAGGCGCACAAGGGTCGACCGCATCCATCCCCGCATTACACAGAAATTCGGCTGATTCAGCCCGTCGGTCCCATTGACCGCTCCTTAACCCTATGGCCCCATATGTCGGGTCGGGGGCGCTTCGAACCACTAGATGATGTGGTTCGCAGGCCGACATTGGGATCCACAGTCGATTATCGGGGGCTTGGTAGCTTAGTCATGTCGGGCGGTGAAGCAGCGCAGAAACTCCTTGAGGGACAGGCCGCCGAGCGCGCCGTCCAGGCCCTCGATCGACCTCAACTCCAGCTGGTGCAAAAGGTCGAGATCGATCGGTCGCGCGACGCCCTGCTGACCGATTTCGGGCGCACCACGCTCGAGGATCGCTACGTCCTGGCCGGCGAGAGCTACCAGGAGATGTTCGCCCGCGTCGCCACGGCCTATGCCGACGACGCCGAGCACGCCCAGCGCGTCTACGACTACATGAGCCGCCTGTGGTTCATGCCGGCCACTCCGGTGCTGTCCAACGGCGGCGCCAACCGCGGCCTGCCGATCTCGTGTTTCCTGAACGCCGTGGGCGACAGCCTCGAATCGATCGTCGGCACGTGGAATCAAAACGTGTCCCTGGCGTCCAACGGGGGCGGCATCGGCACCTACTGGGGCAAGGTCCGCTCCATCGGCGAGAAGGTGAAAGGCGCGGGCCAGACCTCGGGCATCATCCCCTTCATCCGCGTTATGGATTCCCTGACCCTGGCCATATCGCAGGGATCGCTCCGTCGCGGCTCGGCGGCCGTGTATCTCGACGTCCACCACCCCGAAATCGAAGAGTTCCTCGAGATCCGCAAGCCGTCCGGCGACTTCAATCGCAAGTCGCTGAACCTGCACCACGGCATCTCCATCACCGACGAGTTCATGGAAGCGGTTCGCGACGGGGCCCAGTTCGGCCTGCGCAGCCCCAAGAACGACGAGGTCATCCGTTTCGTCGACGCCCGCTCGCTGTGGCAGAAGATCCTCGAGATCCGCCTGCAGACCGGCGAGCCCTACCTGATCTTCTCCGACACAGTGAACCGGGCCATGCCCCAGCATCAGCGCGAGCTGGGGCTGAAGGTGACCCAGTCCAACCTGTGCTCGGAAATCATGCTGCACACCGGCCCCGACCACCTGGGCAACGAGCGCACCGCTGTCTGCTGCCTGTCGTCGGTGAACGCCGAGAAGTACCACGAGTGGCGCGACGACCCGCTGTTCATCCAGGACGTCATGCGCTTCCTCGACAACGTGCTGGAGGACTTCATCCAGCGCGCGCCGCCGGAAATGAGCGCCGCCATCTATTCGGCGCGTCGCGAGCGTTCGGTGGGCCTGGGCCTGATGGGCTTCCACTCGTTCCTGCAGCAGCAGAACGTGGCCTTCGAGTCCGCCCTGGCCAAGTCCTGGAACATGCGCATCTTCAAGCACCTGCGCCGCGAGGCCGACAAGGCCAGCCGCGTCCTGGCCGAAGAGCGCGGCGCCTGCCCCGACGCCGCCGACCGCGGCGTCATGGAGCGCTTCACCCACAAGCTGGCCATCGCGCCCACCGCCTCGATCTCGATCATCTGCGGCGGGACGTCCG
>JANNVY010000413.1:0-3437 GCA_031408375.1 Pseudomonadota bacterium
AAGCGCGAGTTCACCCCCGCCAGCGACGCCTCGTGGTTCCGCCTCAACGTCGGGCGCGCCAAAAACGCCGATCCCAAGTGGCTGGTGCCGCTGATCTGCCGCCTGGGCCACGTCACCAAGTCCGACATCGGCGTGATCAAGATCTTCGATCGCGAGACCAAGTTCGAGATCTCCAAGGAGACGGCGACCAAGTTCGGCGACATCGTCAAGGGCGTGGCCGAGGGCGACGTCCGCATAGAACCCTGCGCGCCGCCCAGCATGCGCACCGAGTATGGGCCCAAGAAGGACTTCACGCCCAAGCCGCGTAGCGAGTTCCACAAGGCTGCGGGTGAGAAGCCCCGCTACGAGGGCGCCAAGCCCAAGTGGGAGAGCAAGCCCAAGTGGGGCGACAAGCCCGCCGGCGACGCCAAGCCAAAGTGGGAAGGCAAACCCAAGTTCGAAGGCAAGCCCCACTCTGAAGGCAAACCCAAGTGGGAAGGCAAACCGAAATACGACGCCAAACCCAAGGCCGAAGGCGAGCCCCGAGCGGAGTGGCGTCCGGATGCTCGCGGCGATGCCGCCCCGCCGTTCCGCAAGAAGCCGGACTTCGAGAAGAAGCCCGAGTTCGCCGGCGCCGCGCCCGCGGGCAAGAAGCCCTACGCCTCGAAAAAGAAGCGCCCCAACGGTTAGGGCAGGCTGAGGCGGGAGAAGAAGTCCCAGATCTCCTCGCTGGCCTTGATGTCCATGTTGGTCGGGCCGAAGAATTCCGCATCCATCACGCCGTCCGTGCCCGGCCAGGTGTGGCCGCCGCCGGTGATCAACCAGAAGACCACGGCTGCCTGGCAGTCGTTGGGTGTGAACCGCTGCGCCTGGGTGCCGGGCGACTGGCCGCGCGGCGGATGGGTCAGCATCGAACCGGCCTGGCTGCATTTGTTGCGATTGACGAACCAGGACAGGGTGTCGCGCGCACCCAGGCTGACCCGCGTCTCCTGGTCGTCAGCGCCGCTGCGCACGATGATGCCATTGTAGTTGACGCTCGGATCGGCGGTGCCGTTCATCAGCAGGATCGGCGCGGGCCGTCCGCCCCGGCACTTGTCCTTCAGCACCGTGTAGAGCTCCGCACCGACCGAGGCGAAGCCCGCGAAGGTGTCAGCGGCCGAGCAGGCCATGCGAATGGTCATGAACCCGCCGTTCGAGAACCCGCCCAGGAACATGCGCCGCCGGTCGATGTTGAGGTCGCGCCCCAGATCTTCGGTCAGGGTCTTGAGGAAGGCGACGTCGTCCTGATTGGCCACGCCTTGCTGGCGGGTCAGGTCGTAGAAGGCGTTCCACTCGTTGTTCAGCCCCTCCGGATAGACGACGATGAAGCCCTTCTGATCGGCCACGTCGTTCATGCGCGAAATCACCGCCATGTCGGTCGCATTGCTGGGTCGGCCGTGCAGCAGGACGACGAACGGCGTGGGCTTGGCCGGATCGTAGCTGGCCGGGACATAGGTGATCCACGCCCGGCCCGAGCCGCTGGAGCGGACCTGGGGCAGGGTGAACCCCGCGCGATTGAAGAAGAAGCCATCGATCGTGCGTGCCGCATCTACCCCGTGGCGGCTGAGCTTGTAGCCCACGCCGTCGTGGAACCATTCGCCGGCGCCGCGCGGGATCGGCAGGAAGGCGAGAGTCGATCCCGACGCGCAGGCGGCGATAAACCCGCCGGTCTCGCGACCCGGGCAGCCGTTCAGGGCACGCAGCGTGTCGAGAGTCCCGGCCAGGCTGAGACGTCGCCCCGTCCGCCCCGACTGGGGCAGGGCGCCGGCGGTCGGATAGGACTCGTCGCGACCGCCGTGAAACAGCAGGGTCGGCGTCGGATTGGCGCCCGCGCCGCACGCCTCGGCGGAGAAATTCCACATCAGGGCGCTGACCACGGCCAGACCCGCGAACCGCTGCGGCCCTCGGCAAGCCGCGCGCCAGGCCATCACCCCGCCGGTATCGTGACCGACCAGGAACACGCTGGCGGGATCAGCCGTGTAGTGCTTGCCGACGGCCGCCACGGCCGCGGCGATGAAACCCGCGTCGTCGGCCTCGAGGTCCTTACGCTGGAGGGCCGCGTGCCCGCCATCGCCCCAGAAGGCCCCGAGTGTCTCCGGGTAGATCAGGATCGCACCGCGCGCCTCGGCGACCGAAACAAGCCCGCTGAAGGCGTGGATGGCCTTGGCCGAGGAAAAACGACCGTGCAGGACGACGATCACCGGCGCCGGCCGCCCGGCTACGTACGTCGAGGGGACAAAGAGCCCGTAGGCGCGGCGCTCCCCGTCGTGGAAGACCGACCGCATCGTGATCGCAGGCGCCACGCCCACCGGGACCTGGGCTGTCGCCGGCGCAGCGGTCACCAGGGTCAGAAGAAGGGTCAGCAGGGCGGACGCGCGCCAGGCCCCAGATCGCTTGCTCATCGCAATCGTCCTCGAATGCAGACCGGCCCTGGCTTCACCGTAGCGCTTCGCGTGCGTCCCTGTCGCGGCAATTAAACCTGCACAGCGGCAGCTAATTCGGCGGGGGCTCGGCGCCTTCGACCTTGAGCGCGGCGCGAAGGGCCGCCTGTCCCGCTATGTAGTGCTCGGCGTCGCCGAATTCCTCGAACCCGGCCTGGCGCGCGTGCTGGCCGATCACACGCCGCGCGTGCTTGATCGGGCACCAGAACTGTTCCGTCCGGGCGCCGACCTCGCGGACATAGGCGATCACCCCGTTCACGTAGGAGCAGTAGGCGCAGTTCATCTTTTCGATGAGGTTCAGGTAGGCGAGGCCGGCGCGGTCAAACACCATGTAGTCGCGCCTGCGCACCTGGGGGATGCCGTAAACCCGAAAGCAGATCGCCTGGAAGATCGAGACCCACAGGTCGACGATCGCGAACGGGATCAGCAGCGAATAGATGACCGGCGCGGTGATCACGAACAGCGGCGGCGCGGCCAGCAGGTAGGGCGCGATGTGCTTTCGCAGCTCGCGTTGGCGACGAACCACCTCTTCCTCGAAGGCGGCCACGCCGTGCTCAAGACTGAACTTGAGACCAGCCCGCTGCTTGGCGAACTCGGCCTCCAGCTCGAGCTCGAGCGCGCGGATCTTGCCCAGAATCGTGTCGGCTGCGTTTGTCATGGCTGTCGCGTGGGCTGTTAGGGCCGCTGCGGCAAGTCAGGAGTTGTCCGGAGCGACGCGCCAGCGCCTGCGGTGCAGCACCAAAGGGGCGCTGGCGGACGGGGTGTCCCCCTTACTTTCGTTCCGCACCGTCCCAGAACGTCTCGCAAATCGTTATCGTATAGAGACAATGGCATCCACAGCCCGCTTCGACCGTCCGTCGTTGCCCGCTGGCGTTCCCCGAAAACCGGCCTATTATCGGGGAACGGTTATGGGAACGGAGGTTCCACGCTATGCCTCGCAAACTCAGCAATGCCCTGGACGCCTTGACGGTGAAGAAT
>JANNVY010000414.1:0-1750 GCA_031408375.1 Pseudomonadota bacterium
CGCGGCTTGGCCCATCTGGGCCGCCCCCGGCGCGCTTTTTCACGGACTGTGGACGCCGCGCCGTTCCTGAAGCACCTTCGCAGGGCCAAAGCCATTGGACCGTCAGGACTTTCCCCATGCGCGCCCTCTGCACCCTGGCCGTCGCGGCGGTTCTCGCCCTCGCCGCCTGCGCGCCCGCCAAGCCGCCCGAGGCTACGGCCCCGGAAACGCCTGCAGCGTCCCCGGCCCCGCCCCCCGTCGTCGGCATGGCCAATCCGGCTTCCGTGGCCTGTGTGGACGGCGGAGGAACGCTGAGGATCTACGACACGCCCGAGGGCCAGATCGGCATGTGCTCCACCAGGGACGGTCGGGTATGTGAGGAGTGGAGCCTGTTCCGCGACGACAAATGCGATCCCCTCCCCGCCGGCGCGACCCTGGCGGCCGGGCAAGAGGCGGAGCCCGTGCGCCCCTAAGGCCTCGGCGGCGTCCGATAGGGCGCGTACCGGTAGTATTTCGGGCGGCTGTCGACGCGGATGTGGATCCAGGCGACGCCGAGGCCGGCGGTGCTGACCCAGAAGGGCCGGCCGCGTTCCAGCCAGGCCTCGATCCCCTGCGCCGTCATCCGCCAGGCCTCGTGGACCTGGGACGCCGGCGCCGTGCGCAGGAAGCTGGCCAGGTGGGCGTAGTCGCACCCCCCGCCAAGATCGCGCGGGACCACCAGTTCTGCGTCGCCGCCCAGATTGCTGAAGGCCACCACCTCGACGCCCTCGGGTCCGGCCGCCAACTCCGCGGCGAACGGGCGGACGTTGGCGCGCTCGCGGGCCAGCGCGGGCGAGTCGGCGACGATGCACTCGAACGGCAGGCGCAGGTTCGCCTTGGTCCAGGGCGGCGTTTCCCAGGCGAAGCCGTCCAACGGTTGGGCGGCAAGACGGTCTGAGAAGGCCTGCCGAAAGGCGTGGTCGCCCTTCCACAGCGCCACGACTTCGGCGCGGGTCAACTGCCAGCCGTCGGATTCGAAGGCGATGCGAGCGGTGTGGGCGTCGATCCGGTCGACGACCGGCGAAAACGCGCTCAAGCGTCCGCCGGCTTCCTGGCGAAATAGACCTCAGCCTCGCCGGGGAAGGTCCGGGCCTTCACATCGGCGGCCCACTGACCCACCGCCTTGCCGATGTCGCCGCGCAGGTCGGCGTATCGGCGCACAAACCTGGGCGTCCATTCGAACATGCCCAGCATGTCGTCGGTCACCAGGATCTGGCCGTCACAGCCCGAAGACGCCCCGATGCCGATGGTCGGGACGGCCACGGAAGCCGTGATCTCGCGGGCCAGGCTCTCGGCCACGCCCTCGATGACGATGGAGAAGGCGCCGGCGTCGGCGGTGGCCTCGGCCTCGGCGAGAACGCGGGTGCGCTCGTCCTCGGTGCGCCCCTTGGCCTTGAAGGCGCCGTCGACGTTGACCGCCTGGGGACGCAGGCCGACGTGGCCCATCACAGGGATTCCCCGCCGGACGAGGTAGGCGATGGTCTCGGCCACGGTCGGACCGCTCTCGACCTTCACCGCCTGGGCGCCGGTTTCCTTGAGCACCCGTGTGGCGTTCTCGAAGGCCTGCTGCGGGGCGCCTTCGTAGGAGCCGAAGGGCATGTCGATGACCACCAGCGCGTGCCGGGCCGTGCGCATGACGGCCTGGCCGTGCAGGATCATCATGTCGAGCGTGACGCCCACGGTGTTAGGCATGCCGTGCACCACCATCCCCAGGCTGTCGCCGACCAGCAGC
>JANNVY010000415.1:0-3328 GCA_031408375.1 Pseudomonadota bacterium
GGCCCTGTCGCCGGTGATGCAGGCCGTGAAGGCCGAAGCCGAGCGCGGCACGGCGGTGCTGGGTATATGCAACGGCTTCCAGGTGCTGTGCGAGGCCGGCATGCTGCCCGGAGCCCTGATGAAGAACTCGGGCCTCAAATACGTCTGCAAGCCGATCGAGCTGGAAATCGCCAACGCCCAGACGCGCTTTACCGCCGGCTACGGTTCAAAGCGCCGGGTGACCATGACCCAGGGCAACGGCATGGGGAACTTCGTGGCCGACGAAGACACGCTCGACCGCATCGAGGGCGAAGGCCGCGTGGTTTTCCGCTACGTCGACAACCCCAACGGCTCGGCGCGCGACATCGCCGGCATGATCAATGACAAGGGCAACGTCCTTGGCATGATGCCCCACCCCGACCGGGCCTTCGAGGAAGAGCTCACCTCGGCCGACGGCGCGGACCTGTTCCGATCGGTGATGGCGGCGGCCTGAGAGCTCTCACGCTCGCCTTGAACTGCGTTCTCTTGCACGCTCGCATGAAGTAGGCTCTCCGCCAACCGGGGAGGGTTTGCCGATGGTCGCGCGTATCGGGAGGCTGTTGGCATGGGTCGTCGCCGGGATCGCAATCCTGCAGGTCGCGCCCGCCTGGACCCAGTCGGTCCCCCCACCACCCCTGTTACCCGGTGAGCAGTTCGCGAAAACCGGGAGCGGCTGCGGCGTGGTCTTCCGCCCGGATCCCGACCCTGCAAAGGCCGAACAGTCTCGATTGTTCTATCTCAAGATGGAG
The DNA here is from genome assembly GCA_031408375.1 of Pseudomonadota bacterium. Classification (GTDB taxonomy): domain Bacteria; phylum Pseudomonadota; class Alphaproteobacteria; order Caulobacterales; family Caulobacteraceae; genus JAEZEZ01. Next base: position 768 of record JANNVY010000415.1, read on the forward strand.
TGGCGGGGAGAGTGTCGTAACGGACTGGCCCACGGGACCGGCTACCTCGTCGGCCCGGGCTATTCCGCCAGCGGTGGCGAACTGCCTGCGAGGAGCCAGCCGAATGGAGATGCAACGCCCGCCTTCTTCGGCCGGTTCTTCGGATCCTACGACTATCGGTCCCTGAACAGTCGCTACCATGTCACCCTCGACGGTCGCGCCGGGTCCGCCACTCTGGGCGATCCCCTTCAGCCGGTATGGAGTGACGAATACAGCCGGAGGACCACGGTTTCAGCGGAAGGCTGGATCGTCATGCCCTACATGACCACCTGCTCCGGTGAAACGCCCGCCATTCAGGGGTGCACGTCGGACAACAACTTCAAGATCTACGTCATATGGCGCTGGCGCCCGGCCGACGGCGGAAGCCCCAACGCGATCCGCTGCCCCAACCCCAAAACCTATGTCGGCTGTGAAGCGCTTTGGCGCGAGATCGTCGCTCCGGTCTATGCAAACTACCAGGCCCTCGGGGCCGAAATTGAGCGTGACGCCCCGGCCTGGCGTCAACAGCTCACCAACCTCAACGCCCCCCGCGAAGCCCAGATCGCCGCCCTCGAAACTTCTCGCCGGGAGGCCCAGGCCCGCCAGCAGGCCGAGGCCCAGGCGGCCGCCGAAAAAGCGGAAAAGGACTTCCAGACGAGCCTGGCGACCGGCAATCCCGGCCAACTCTTCGCACTGGCTGACGAACTCCAGGCGGCGGGCGAGCGGGACAGGGCGCGCCAGGTGCTCCGGGCCCTGGTCTCGAAATTCCCCAGCCACCCCCTGGCGGTCACCGCCGCCCAGCAGCTGTCGCAGATGGCGTCCGGCGCGAGCCCCGGGGCGTCCGCCTCGGCCGCTTCGTCGTCCTCCCTCCCCGCCGCAAGCGCTCCCGCCGCCACCAGCTATCGCCCGCCCTCCAGTGGCATGAACGAAGCGGCCTGCAAGGCCGAAGTGGACCGGCTGGCCAACGTGCTCAACGCCTCGCAACCGCGCAACGCGGGCAACTCGATCCGGCAGATGGAGACGCTGATGTTCGTTCTTAAGGCGATGGCCGACACGACCGACGCCATGTGCCCGCGGACTCAGGTCTACATCGACGCCTCGGCAGGGTTTCGGAAGACCTACAATGACACCGCCCGCACCTGCGGACAGGTATCCTCCCAAGGCGCCTGCACGGCGCGGCTGCACTGACGGCGGGCCGCCGCCCGTCCTGGCGGTTGATCTCGAACAATGAACCATTGGCGCTCCGGTGCGTATGGAGGCCGGAACCCTGAGGATCCCTATGACCCCTGACGCGACCCACAAACGCCAGCCCCTGCTGGGCCTGCTGATCCTCCTGGCCGCGCTCGGCGCGATCGCCGCTGGTTACGCGCAGGTGGCGCTCGGCATCGGCCAGACGCCGGCCGAGTTCGCCGCCGACAGCGACGCGACGCTGAAGGTCGCGACCTGGGCCTTCGCGATCTGGGGCGTGATCTACCTGGGGCTGGTGATCTATGCGGTCTACCGCCTGGTCGCCCCGGGCACGGCCTTCCTGCGCCGCATGGCCTGGCCCTCGCTTGCGGCCATGATCGGCATCGGAACCTGGATATTCGCCGCCGCCTGGGACCTGGAATATCTGACTATCGTCCTGATCGTGGGCTCAGCCGCATCCCTGATCGTGCCGCTGATGGCGGCGGGGCCGACGCTGGACGGGGCCGAGGGGCGACAGCGCCTGCTGGCCGCTTGGCCGTTGGGCCTGCTGGCCGGTTGGCTGACCATCGCGTCGGCCGCCAACATCCTGACGGTGCTGACCGGCAACGGCCAGCTGCCCGCCTTCCTGTCGCCGACCGGCTGGGCCATTGCGGCGGTCGTCTTGGTCATCCTGATCGCCGTGGCGATGCTGCGCGCCACCCGGCTGTTCGCCTACGCCATCCCGATCATCTGGGGCCTGGCGGGGGTGTTCGCCGCCGAACAGGCACGCAATCCGACCCTGGCGTGGACCGCCGCCGCCGCGGGCGCGGGCCTGCTGCTACTGGCCGTCATCAACCTGCGCCGGCCCTAAGGCGACAAAGCCGGCCGGTTCGGCGCTCGCGCCCCTGACATATCGGCCCGAATAGGGTAACTGGCGCCGCCATGAGCGCCTCCCCGACGCCAGATTCTGGCCCCGCCAAGACCTCCGCCGAACTCGCCGCCGAGTACGGCCTGAAGCCCGACGAATACCAGGTCATCCTCGACCGCCTGGGCCGCGAGCCCCTGCCCGTCGAGCTGGGGGTGTTTTCGGTGATGTGGTCCGAGCACTGCTCGTACAAGTCCTCGCGCCTGCACCTGCGCAAGTTCCCGGTCACCGGCCCGCGCGTCATCTGCGGCCCGGGCGAGAACGCCGGGGTCATCGACATCGACGACGGCCAGGCCTGCATCTTCAAGATGGAGAGCCACAACCACCCCTCCTACATCGAGCCCTACCAGGGCGCGGCGACGGGCGTGGGCGGCATCATGCGCGACGTCTTCACCATGGGCGCGCGGCCCATCGCGCTGCTCAACGCCCTGCGCTTCGGCGATCCCAGCCA